>JBAWGU010000687.1:0-5994 GCA_049593215.1 Pyrinomonadaceae bacterium | reverse complement strand
CAACAGCACTGTGTCGCCGGGCGCTTTGTTTATTTCAGTCGCCGGTTATCCTGGACCTGCTGTCCAACGCGACCGCAAGTTAGTTTCTGTAATTGCTACGTCCGCCGCCGCCGCCGTTGCGATTCTCGCGCTGTTTGGCCTCGTTGACGTTCAGCGCACGACCATTGACTTCCTTGCCATTGAATTGCGCGATGGCTGCCTCGCCTTCTTCCTTGGAAGACATCTCGACGAAGCCGAAGCCACGTGAGCGGCCCGTGTCGTGGTCTTCAATGACGTTGACTGACTCGACCGTTCCGGCCTCTGCAAAAAGCTGCTGTAGATTCTCGTTTGAAGTGTCGAACGAGAGATTACCGACGTAAAGTTTCATAGACATAAATGTGTTTTCCTCTCCACTATTAGGAGTGTAAAGAGAAGCTTCGAATAAAAGTGGTTTCGGTGTAACGGTAGCAGCGAAAGCTCTCGGTCGGATGCTCTTGCGGAGCGGCTTCTGTAGGTTCAAATCAGCCTGCTCTCGAACTATCCAGAAACGCCGTTGCCGATTGAAGGCATAGGGCGCATCACCGTAAAGGTGCAAGAGAAGGGTTAACTATAGACTATGATGCCGTCGTCGGCTATATAGTTGTAAGCATCGTCAGCCATTCATGATCTTACGATATGCGACATACAAATCTGAGAGCCTATCTGCGGAAGCGGGATCGCTGCGAGCAAGCAAAGTGATAAGCTCATCGCGTCCGGCAAACAACGGCTGTACTCCCGCTCTTTGTGCCTGTGTATAGGCCGAAGTATCGCCCTTATCAATTTCTGCGTTTAAGGATGTGAAGAACTGGCTGGCAGCCTGTCTGGCTGGCTCATAATCGCCTCGCCGCGCGTCAATGACTGCTGAGGCAAGATTGCCCTGCATCTTGACAAGGCTTAATTGCCGCTCCGTCTCTGCAAGGCTACTGCTGCATTGACGGGCCTTGAGCCACATCGGGACGAGGCCGAGCAGGAAGACGACTATCAGCACGCCAGCATAGATGATGAAGCGCTGCATCAAAGGAGGAGTTGACCTGACAGGTTTAAGTTGCACATCTTCGTCGCTCATTTCTTACCTCTCTTCTTCTCTTAATAAAATATTCGATCATTCGTATTCTGGTTTCTAGCTCAATTCATAGTCAAGTAGCTATCGCTTTTTTTCAGATGAGACAGAAGTAAGCGCGCGGGCTGTGCTTGAAGCGGTTTTGAATGTGCAAAGGCAGCAGAGTTAATTAAGCTCCAACCTTCTCTGCGACGACGGGCGGGCTGATTCGGGCAGAAGACTGCCGAGCAGATTTCTCAGACAGTTAAAATCAAAGGGCTGCGCGATGAAAGAACTACATCCGGCGGCGAGAGCGGAGGCTTCTACTTCCTGAGTCGGGTAGGAAGACATGGCGATAATGGGAACGTCGCACTCCATGACGTGCTCGCGGATACACCGTGTGGCATCCATGCCATCACGAAGCGGCATTCTTAAAGACATGAGAATCAGATCAGGGCATCCGACGCGGGTCAACTCGATTGCCTCCTGACCGTTGCTGGCTTCGACTACGCGACAGCCTTCCGCCTTCAGCCAGAAGCTCAGCATCTCGCGCGTATCCTTAGAGTAATCTGCGACCATCACCGTCGGGCGATTGTCTACAGGCATCGGGGAGTCTCCTTGTCTGTTTACGTAAGCGCTGATGATAGAGGAAGGTGAAATGCGAAGGGTGAGGCAGAGTCTTGCTGAGCCTCGCCCTTCGCTCAGTCCCGTAGGGTAAATCTAACAATTGCAGCCGCCGGTATTGGCATCTCGACCAGTTGTATTTAACTAAACTGGTCCTACCGGTAGCCTTTTAAGCGCTAAACAAATTGAGAATAAGCTAGCTGTACTTGAATGTATGTGCGCTAACACACATAGTAGAAAATAGTAAGGATGAAAGAATCCTCATCCGAGCAGGCGATCAAACTCGTCTTTGACCACCTTGTAACATTCGCAGGCGATGGCTTCAAGCTTCTGCCGGTCTAGAATCTTGATACGGCCACGAACGTAGCTGATCGCTCCGGCATCTTGCAACTGACCGGCGGCCACAGTCACGCCTTCGCGGCGCACGCCCAACATATCTGCAATCAGTTCCTGCGTCATAACCAACTCGTCTGCCTGAACGCGGTCGTGGCTTAACAGGAGCCAACGGCAAAGTTGCTGCTCCACCGCATGAAGGCGGTTGCAGACGGCTGTCTGTGAGATTTGTGTAATGAGGGCTTGCGTATATCGCAGGAGCAATTGTTGAAACTTGCTTCCCAGTGCAAACTCAGTTTGCAATGCCCTGGCTTTCATTCTGACTGCCCTTCCGGCGCTCTGTACGACAGCGCGGTTGGGCATGGTCCCGCCTCCCATGAAGAGAGCGATGCCTACCACCCCTTCATTACCGGCCAGCCCCATCTCTGCGGACGAACCGTTTTCCATCATGTACAGCAGAGAGATGATGGCAGTCGTGGGAAAGTAGACGTAATCCAGATGTCCACCGGATTCATAGACGACTTCGCCGAGAGCAAAGGAAACGTGTTCCAGAGATGGACGCAGGCGTTCATACTCCTCACTTGGAAGCGCCGCGAGAAGCCGGTTTTCAACCGGATCAGTAGGTCTGACAGGTCTAGCCATGATTAGTCTTCATGCTACGGTCGCATTTATACAAAGCGCGTACAGCGCAAGGAGAACCCTGCCTCTGCCCATGTCGGAAGGGACATTTCGAGAGCAACCAAAGTGTCAACAGCTCACCAAAAGCATAACATATATGTGGCCTAACGCACAGACGGCTTCATTCATTTAGCTTACTTTTATGAGAGATAGCGAGCGGATTCTCGTGAGATGTAATCTTCATTCTAAAGGAGCATTGATGAGCGAAGAAATAGAACAGACCGTTGACACGAATTCTGTTGAGTTTAAACAGGGAGTTGAAGCCGGTCTAAATTCCCAAGAGGACACGAAGAACTGGAGAGCCGGTAATGAATTGGGTCAGGAACTGAAAGAAGAAGAAGGTGAGACGAAAGAGCCTGCGCATGAAAAACCTTTTAAGGAATCCCGGACTCCGCTTTTTATCAGGGATAGGCAGGACGGGCGAAATGGAAACGCTCAAGATGAAAAGGATGCAACGGAAGAATAGCTGCGACTTGTTTGGTTGCAGACAGTAGAAAATTTTTCATTGTGAATCATGTATGACTGCCGCCGTCTTGACAACGTAAGCTAGTTGCAACAACCGGATGCAGCGAGAGGGCGGAGATGCCCGCCCTCTCGAAATGAGAAAAGTCTATCTGCTTCGACGCGCAGGCTCTTACATGCCCATGCCGCCGCCCATCCCTCCAGACATCGCCCCGTGCTGATTATCTTCAGGGAGTTCGGAAATGAGAGCTTCGGTCGTGAGCATCAAGCCCGCGATGGAGGCTGCATTTTGCAGCGCGCAACGCGTGACTTTCGCCGGATCAATAATGCCTGCGGCAACGAGGTCTTCAAAATTATCTGTCGCAGCGTTGTAGCCGAAGTTGGCGTTCCTTTCGCTGCGAACTCTCTCGACAATCACCGCGCCTTCTTTTCCGGCATTCTGTACTATCTGGCGTAGCGGCTCTTCCAATGCGCGTTTGACGATGGTAACGCCAATCTGTTCGTCCAGATCACCGATTACTTCACCGTCTTCGTTCGCCTCAAAGATTTTGAATTTGTCGAGCGCCTTCGCCGCGCGAATCAACGCCACGCCGCCGCCCGGAACTATCCCTTCTTCAACCGCCGCGCGGGTTGCGTTCATCGCGTCTTCAACGCGCGCCTTCTTCTCTTTGAGTTCTGTCTCTGTGGCCGCGCCGACGCGTATCAACGCGACGCCGCCGATGAGTTTCGCCAGACGCTCTTGCAATTTCTCGCGGTCGTAGTCTGACGTGGAGTCTTCAATTTGAGCTTTGAGCGTTTTCACGCGGCCCTGCAAATCGTCTGCGTTGCCCGCGCCATCAATGATGGTCGTGTTGTCCTTGTCAATCGTGACCTTCTTAGCGCTTCCCAAATCTTCGAGTTTGACGTTCTCAAGCTTGATGCCGAGGTCTTCGCTGATAACTTTGCCGCCTGTCAAAACAGCTATGTCTTCGAGCATGGCCTTGCGACGATCACCGAAGCCGGGAGCCTTCACCGCCGCGACGTTGATTGTGCCGCGCAGTTTATTCACCACGAGGGTCGCTAACGCTTCGCCTTCGACATCTTCCGCAATGATGAGCATCGGCTTGCCTTGCTTGGCGGCCTGCTCCAACACGGGCAGGAGGTCTCGCATCGAAGAAATTTTCTTCTCGCTAATGAGAATGACCGGATTTTCAAGAACTGCCTCCATGCTTTCCTGATCCGTTACGAAGTAAGGAGAAAGGTAGCCGCGATCAAACTGCATCCCTTCGACAAACTCTAAGTCTGTCTCCATCGTCTTCGATTCTTCGACCGTGATGACGCCATCCTTGCCGACCTTGTTCATCGCTTCCGCGATCAACTCGCCAATGGTCGCATCGCCGTTTGCCGAGATCGTGCCGACCTGCGCAATCATCTCGCCTTTAACAGGCTTCGACATCTTCTTAATCTCTGCGGTGGCGCGCTCGACCGCTTTATCAATCCCGCGCTTCAAGGCCATCGGGCTTGCGCCTGCGGCAACTGTTTTCACGCCCTCACGGAAAATCGCCTGCGCGAGAACTGTCGCAGTGGTCGTGCCATCGCCCGCTACGTCAGAAGTCTTGGAAGCGACTTCCTTCACCATCTGCGCGCCCATGTTCTCCATTGAATCTTTGAGTTCAATCTCTTTGGCTACCGTCACGCCGTCTTTCGTGATCGTAGGGCTTCCAAATTTCTTATCGAGCACAACGTTTCTGCCCTTCGGACCGAGCGTGATTTTCACCGCGTCAGCGAGTTGGTTGACGCCGCGTAAAATTGCTGCGCGTGACTCTTCGCCATGAACTATTTGCTTTGCCATAATCTTTATCTCTTCTCCTCATCAAAATTGTTGGTGATGCCCCTCGAAAGGAACCAGACGATCAAGACTTCTGCCGTCAGAGAACTACTTGCCGTTCTTCTTGCCTGCTGTTGAACGGCTACCGGCGGAGCCTGCCGCCGCGCCCGCGCGACTGATGATGCCGAGAATCTCGTCCTCGCGCATAATCAACACCTCTTCACCGTCAATCTTGATTTCAGAACTGCTGTACTTGCCGAACAAGACACGGTCGCCTGTCTTAACATCCAACGGCTGGCGCGTGCCGTCTTTCCTGTATTTGCCTTCGCCAGCAGCAATCACTTCACCCTCCTGCGGTTTCTCTTTCGCAGTGTCAGGGATGATGATGCCGCCGCGCACCTGTTCACCTTCATCAATGCGTTTCACAATTACGCGGTCATGCAGAGGTTTAATATTTGTCGTCATAACTTATTCCAATCTCCTTTTCGGAAAGGTAAAACACTTGGCTTCTTGATAGTTAAGCTATAGGTTTCAGGTGATCTGGAAAATTCCAGAGGAGCTGAGAAGAGAGTAAGCGGACTCGGTTCTGTACAACCTTACGCTAGACAAATGTATATGTCAAGTATAGAATATATTTCATGTGTGGTATATTTCGTATGTGATAAATAACACATATCAAAAAGAGGAGACACATTTTGATTGCGATTCGAGTTGACGAGCTACTGGAAGAACAGCAGCGATCTTTCTATTGGTTAGCTAAAGAGACGAGTATCAGCCACACCACCCTGTGGCGATTGAAGAAAGGCAAGGCGCAAGGAATCAATTTCAGCACTTTGGAGAGCATCTGCCTGGCGCTAAAGTGTCAACCGGGTGACGTGCTGTGCATAGTCTCTGAGCAGAAGACAGGTAAGAAACGAAGCGCGAGGAGTAAGAACTAATCATAACAAACGGATATTGTGAGGGCATAAGTTCTCGAACCTCCTCACTATCCCGAATTATCAATCAGCATATATAAAATGATGCTACTCATACA
>JBAWGU010000686.1:0-3964 GCA_049593215.1 Pyrinomonadaceae bacterium | reverse complement strand
CGTATGCGCCAACGAACATGACGGCGGCGAGCAGGATGCCGAGCCTGTAATCCACCAGCCCGCGCGCCATAAAGATGATTGAAGCGACGAGCGAAGAAAAGACGTTGACGATCTTCGTGGTCGAGACGGCTTCAACGAACGTCATGCCAAAGAGCGCGACAAAGACCGCCGTCAAAACCGTGACGTAGCCGCCGCTAAAAAATCCGCCGTAGATGCCGAGCGCGAAAGTGAGCGCGTAGGCTGTCACTTCAACTTTGCGCGCCGGAGCCACGTCAGGCGGAACCACGCCCGCGTCTCGCTTCCACAGGGAAAAGAGCGCGACCGCAATCATCGCTATCGAAATTATCAAAGGCAGCGAGTGGCTCGGAACCACCAGCACCAGCAGCGCGCCCAACACAGACCCACAGAGCGTTAACGAGACCAGCGCGGGCAGACGCTTTCGATCAATCACGCCTTTGCCGAGAAACGGTAGCGTGCCACCGACCGCCATGAAGGTCAAGCCAAACATATTCGTCGCCACCGCCACTCTCGGATCAATCCCCACCTGAAACATCGCAGGCACAGCGATTAAAGAGTTGCTCCCCGTGACAACGCCAACAACGCTCGTCAGGAAAAATAGAATGGCGAGAAGAAAGAGGGTAAAAGGGGAAGAGGGTAAAAGGGTAAAAGGGAACAGGAGGAGTTGAGTTGTAATCATTGAGCAGCATCCTTGATTGATTGAATTTGATTATGCAGATAGCGGCTCAATGTTAGTACCTTGCTTCGGAGTTGATCGTATTGCGTTTGATCCAGGTAACCGACATCCAACGCAACACGCAGAAGACTTCTTACTTCACCGGCAGAACCTTTGGCAATGTTCAAGAACAACAAGTATTCCTTGCGCGACGCGCGCTCAAAACCCTCAGCGATATTTGTTGGAATTGAAACGGCTGCGCGTCTTAATTGATCCCGCAAACCGAAATCTTTCTTCAACTCGCCCTGTCCTGTTAAAAGATAGACCTCTTTAACAAAATCAATTCCCTTCTGCCATACCATCAAATCTTCAAAGCATTCAATCCTTTTACGCTCCATTGTCTTCTCCCTTTTCCCCTCTTCCCCTTTTACCCTTTTGCCCCTTTCTTTTTACCTTTCTTTAGCTTGACGAATTTCGCGCGAGCGCATACGTAGACCGAGCGTGCGTTCAACTTCGCGGAGGCGCGCGATTAGTTCGAGGGATTTTTGTGCGCTGATGGGTTCGCCGTTGATGGCGTTCTCGCAGTTGCGCATGAGCGTTTCGAGTTGTTCTCTGTCTAACGCAGAGCGCGCGGCGACGCGTGCGGCAATCTCTGTGCGCGGGCTGTTGTTGTTTAGTCCGGCGAAGCGCGCGAGGACGCGGCGCGTGCGTGTGTAGATATTTTCGATGGCGAGGTCGTAGGCACGTGCGCGTTGCTGCAACTCTGCCATGGAGGCGACGAACTCAAGGCTCGAACGGCGGTCAACGCGCGCGACGGGAAGCGGGCGCGCAAAGCGGCTGCCATTGGTCCAGAGCGCGGCGAGCACAATCAAAAGAGTCTGCGCGAACATTGCCAGCACGGGCGTGCCCGCGAAATATTGGATGAGCGCGTTATGAGTGGCGGCGTGGCCCTGATGATACTCGTCAAAAGCAATGAGGCCGCTCGTGCCTGCAACAATGTTCAAGGCGAGCCGCAGGTTGTCTGCGCGGTTGATGCCGTTGTTGGCGATGATGAAAGGATCGCTCAAGACGATGATGCGGCCCTTGCCGTGCGCGTAATCAACGAGCAGCGTGCCGCGCTCGCTTGCCAGATGAACGACAGGCGCGGGAGAGACGGATTGAGACTGCGGCGCAGGCTCTTTGACAACGACGCGAGGCGGAGGAGGCTCAACATTCGGCCCGTTGCCGCTCTCTTCATCATCTTCATAAGTTTCATCAGTAGCAGTTTTATCTTTGGCGGGAGAAGCTTGCGCGCCTGTTTGTTGAGGCTTGTCTTCTTTGACGGAAGAGATACGGATGAGCGCGGCGTAGCGCGAGGGCTGCGCTTCGTCAACGCTACGCGTTAAGATAGTCGGCTGCGTCGCGTGTGCCGCAGGAGTTCCCGCAACCAACTCGTCCGCGCTGTCCGAGTTCGTATTCTGTGAAAGATAAAATTGCAGCTCTGTGGATACTTGCCATTTGCCTGAGAGCGGAAGCAGGCGCGCGTCCGCTCTTCTGTCAACGATGACGAGACGGCCTCCGCGCTCAACCCAGTGAAGGAGCGTCTCAGCTTCTTCCGCATCAAAATTGACGAGCGTGCGTCCGACGACAACGAAAGTCGCAGGCTTCACGCTATTGCCGCCTTCAAGCAAAGAGGCGGGAGCATCACGCCAGCGCACAACCTCGCGCCCGCTCCGGCGCAGAAAATCGTAGAGCGCGAGCGTGCCCGTCGGGCCTGAATTGTACGTCGAGCGATTCGGATTCCATTCCGTATCCGGCCCCTCTTCTTCGCGCACATACGATGCCGCATTGAGCACGACAAGCACGCCAATGACAATCGCAATCGTGATTAGGATGAAGAGTCTTTGCTTCATAAAAGAAGTTTCGAGTTTCGAGTTCAGAGTTTCGAGTTCTTCTTTCTTTAACTCGAAACCCGAAACTCCGAACTCGAAACTTTTCTAATTCCTGAACGGAAAGTGGTCCAATCATTTTCTGTGGCAGGCGCGAGGCCGTACCAGTGATTCTCGAAGCTGTCCGTGAGATGTCGCATCTCAGGATAGATGGTTTCCTGATTTTGGAGCGCGCGCAGGTAATCGCGGTTGGTCTTGCTCTGCGCGAGGCTCAGGATTTTGCGGTCGCCGAGTTCGCACAGGAGCGCGATGTAGCCTTTGCGAATCGCGGCGCGCAGGTTTCCGGCGCGGGCGAGAGCTTCGGCTTCGGCCAGCAGGTCCGCAGACGTTTGATCTGCTTCGAGGCGTTCGCCGAGCACTATGCGCGCCTCGCGCTTCTCTCTCTTTCTGCCTCTTCGCTGCTGCGCGAATCGCGGCGCGAGTTTCCAGCCGACGAAGAGGATTAAGCCAAGAGCCAGCGAGATGATAAAGATTTGCGCGACGCCGGAGGCAGCCCTCCCCTCGCCCGGCTTCAAAGGCTTGGACTCAGGAAAAAGACTGCTGAGCCATCTCAGGAAACGCTGCCAGAGCCGCGACACCTCATTCCAGAAACGCGCCCACGCGCTCGTCTCATCCACCTTCTCCTTCTCCTGCCCCTTGAGGATGCTTGCGAGCAGAGCTTTCTCTTCTTCCTTGCTTTTCTGTTCCGCAAGCTTCTGCGCTTCCGTCTCCGAGAGGCGTTCACTCAGCGCGTAGAGGCGTTCGGCGATGCGCCTGAGCGCGTCTGCGCGTGCGGCTGTCTCTGTGGCGGGCATCTTCTCGTAATCGCGCAACGCCTCGTCAAGCCACGCGTTATCAACATGCACAGCCTCGCCGTTCAGCTCAACCGTCTCGTTGACAAGGACGGCAGCACGCACGCTCTTGATTGTCGAAGCGATGCGCGCTCCGTGTTCCGCATCACTCATCTCTTCGTCGCGCGCCTCAAGCGCATCGAGCGCGACGGCTGATTGATGAACACGCTCACGATAAGCGGCAAGCGGCATCGCATTCGTGAGACTCGCGCCGAGCAGAACTAGCAACAGCGCGCAGACCACACTTTCTTTAAACGCAGAGACGCGGGAAAAGGGATGAGGGATGAGGGATGAGGGATGAAATAAAATTTGCAATCTCAAATCTGAAATCTTAGCTTTGAGAATCCTTCTTTCATTCCTCCGCCTTACGTCTTCCGCCTTGCTCTTGTCTCTGCGTTTGATGGTTTCATGCGGCGCGCACGAATAGTGTGGCGCGAAGTATTTCCTGATAATGTGAAAGAAAGCAGTAAGCACGTTGTTTGCTTGTTCCGAATTTTCAGCGAAGGCCGAGCGTTGAGCCGGGCGGCCAGACT
>JBAWGU010000685.1:0-14380 GCA_049593215.1 Pyrinomonadaceae bacterium | reverse complement strand
CCTCTGGGCCGCGCCGGAAGCGAACCCGCGCAGCTACGTGCCTGAGAACGCCCCGATTGAATATGAGATTGTTGACGACCATCAGATACGTTTGAGTAAGGCCGCAGATGAACCCGCGCGCATTGAGAAAGAGATGATCGTCTCGCTCGAACCGGATGGGAGCGTTGCTCTTGAACATCGTCTGACGAACAGAGGTGTCTGGGAGATAGAGCTTGCGGCGTGGGCTTTGACGATTATGCAGGGTGGCGGTTGTGTCATCTTGCCGCAAGAGCCTTTCATGCCATGGGATGAAGAGTTGCTGCCTGCGCGCCCGCTTGTCCTCTGGCATTACACGGACTTGAGCGATCCGCGTTGGACCATTGATAGCAACTACATTCGCTTGAGAAGCGATGAGACGCTCCGCTCGCCCCAGAAAATCGGCATCTGCAACAAGCAGGGCTGGGCCGCTTATCATCGTGCTCGGACGCTCTTCATTAAAATTTTTGACTATGAAGAGGGCGCAAGCTATGTTGACTACGGCTCGAACAACGAGACCTACACGGCTGGCAACTTTATCGAACTCGAATCACTCGGGCCTCTGCGAAGGCTTGCGCCCGGCGAATCGGCTTTGCATCAGGAACGCTGGCATCTCTTCAAAGATATAGATACGGACGCCCGGCTGGAAGCTCTCATCAAAAAATTAAAGAAATGAAAGACGCTCTTAAAGAAAATCAAGAGCGAAGCGTTTGAGCTTCAACAGGCGCGCGCAATGATGTATAGCAACGGCCTGCTCGTATTTCCCTTCAAACGCTTCGCCCATGATGTCTGAAGCTCAGGCCACTCGGACGGAAGGATTGCTCCTCTTTCAAGTATCTCAAATCCCGCGCTCCTGTATGCAGGGGCGAGGGTAGAGTCTATATATTCGATTGACAGGGATGGAAGACCGAGGCGTTCTATCTCTGAGCGATCCCGTTCAGGGTCAAGCCCGATGACCACTTCGAGCAAAGCTCCTGAAGAGCAGACACGGTGCAGGTTCTCCAGCACGTCCCTGTCGCCAACAGCTACAGCACGGAGCAGGCTGCCCCAGGGGAAATGCACATGCACTTCATCGGCTACTCCGTCCAGCTCAGGCGGGAGGTCTTCGACGGCGGCCTGTAGAAAGAGCACATTCGGCAGACCGCCTTTCGCCGCCTTCCGATGAACTTTCTCGGACACCTTTTCCAGAGGGCGAGTGTTGGCATCCACCCCTATGTAAAACTTCAAAGGGTTGCGGCGGGCGCACTGGTATACAAAGAGACCGTCTCCCGTCCCGATGTCTATCACTATCCCCTCGCCTGTAAGGGGCGATAAGTTTTTGGAAGCTTTCCTTATCGAGTTATCAGGTAGTTCTACCACGAATAAACTTTAACATTTGAACACGCCCTTTCTGCCGAAAGAATATACCTCTCATCTCAAGTCGTAGCAATCGGCACAAATGTGTTATTCGGCGGCAAAAGCTGTTCGGCTTAAAACAATTACTTTAACGTAAGTTCGATATAAGCCCGAAAGGACAATGGCAATATGTTAAGGCGGCGCAAGTTTCGTCCCATAGGGACGACTGAGTTTAGGCAGTTCATTTATGGACTGCACAGAGATGATAAAAGATACCGGTGCGTCGCGTCAGCGACGATTGAGTTTGCCTTATAATCGCGTAATTCAACCGTCGCTGACGCGACGCTCTATCAATGTGGTCGTCACATTCCCGCCCTTGAAAGGACGGGCTAAATTCAGATGCCGCTCGCGCGGCTTATCTTATAGCTTCATTCTTCTATCCAACTCACGTTACTCTACTTTTTTGCTTCGCCGGTCACAGTGAACTTTATATCGTCGGAACTTTGAGAGAGCTTGATGTCGTGGTTGTTATAGGCTTCCACCTTGCAAGTGTATGAGCCGGGAGAAAGCGGCTTGTCCAGAACGTAAGACAGCCCGTCAACGCGCTTGTTGATGTAATCGTACTCGGTCGTCGCTCCGGACGCGCTATCAGCGTAGAGGCTGAATTTGTAATAGGCCGCGTCCGGGTAAGCCTCCCATTTCACTTCGATGTTGCTCGCGCCGATTTTCGAGCCTGCCTTTGGATTCAACAGCTTCAAATCGTTCTTGAAAAGATTTGTGTCAGGCGCAAAAAATGTCTGGTCCTCTTCGATCTTGTACCTGGCTGTCTGGACGATGCCCGAAGTTGCGAAGACATAATAGTTCGTGTCGAAGACTTTCACGATCAAGCCCTGATAAATTCTGGGCGGCACGTTCTTGATTAAGTACTCGCCCGCATCATCCGTCTTCGCTACGAATGTTTCGCCGCCGCATCCGCTCAAGTACTGGCTGAACGTCTCGCACAGTTTCACTTCAACGCCTTTGGCTGGCTGTTCGTTATAAAAGACTTTGCCCTGCACATTACCTTTGCCTGCGGCGGGCTTCTCTTTTTCTACCCCTGTGCCTGAAGGAATCGTGCCGTCTGCGTTAGGTTTTGCTGCCGGCGTTGTCGTTTTCGCTTTGTTGTCAGGTTGATTGGAGTTTGCTTCTCTGGAAGATTTGCAGCCCGGAATGAAAATAGCTGAAAGCAATATAGAAGCAAGAACTGCCTGACCTTTAATTGACATTGGATTCATTCTCCTTCTTCCGTTCGATCTCTTCAACGTTGCTGGCAATCACGAACCCCCGCAGCATCTCGCACGAATTAACCGGGCGGGAAGAATTGTATTAAGCATTCAATCCTTGCGGATGAAAGGCAAGCTGATTCCGCTCCGGCTGAATGAATTGTGAGGCGGCATGTGTGAATAATATCCAACCTTCGACCTATTCGGATTTTCCGTTGCGCCCTTCGCTAATATAACGCTCAAGTACGCCGATGAATGTGTCCAGCCGTTCGTCAGTCCGGGTTTGAGCTTCTGCCATCACAGCCACAACTTCATTCATATGCTCTTGCGCTCTGGTCATACGCGATTGAGCTTCAGCCAGCTCGCTCATTCTACCTTCTGTCTGAATTTGAGCATTTTCCAGACGAGCGATTCTTTCCTCAGCATTCTCCTGATTTACTACTAATTGAGCCTGCTGTTCGATTATGAATTCAATTCTCTTCTGTAGCTCTTCATCAGTCATCATTTTCGCTCCATCTGCAACTACATTCCGAGCGCATTATACTCGACGCTCATCTTTTGGATGAAGGTCAAAGGTTCGACGCCTAACGATCAAGATCAGCGGGCGCGCGCAGAACACTAAAGGTGACCATGCGAGATTTGCTTGGCGCGCTCCGCGGCCATCGCCTTGTCCGGCGGAGCGCAGACGTTACGGACCATTTTTCTCCGCATCAATGTAGAAGTTGCGGTCAACTTCAAATGTTTTGATTTCTTCAGGGAAGACAAAAGTCTGTATGGCCTCGTTCGGCGTGATTGCGACTTCCTTGCCATTAAGAGCTACGCGGATTGGCATCGCAAACCCTTTAACTACTCTTTCATAGTTGAACGATAGCGTCTTTCCGTTGACCTTGTACTTTAATAACGGGATTTCTGTCTTTCGCAGGTACTGGTCAAAGACCTTACTGAGGTCAATGCCTGCCTTCTTACTAATATATGATTCGATCTGTTCTGTCGAAACGGTCTGGTGCCAAAAATCGGCGTTGAGTCCGCGCAGGATGGCGAGCCATTTGGCATCGTCATTGATAATGTGGCGAATGGTGTGCAGCATATTCCCGCCCTTGGGGTACATGTCGCCCGATCCTTCTCTGTTAGCGCCGTAAATGCCGATAATCGGCCTGTCGTTTCTGATGAGGCGACGATTGCCAATCATATAATCTTCCGCCTCTTTCTTACCAAAATGGTACTCGACAAAAAGGCTTTCTGAATAATTTGCGAAGCTTTCATGAATCCACATGTCCGCCGCATCTTTCATTGAGATGTTATTGCCAAACCATTCATGCGCAGATTCGTGTACGATAATGAAGTCAAACTTAAAACCGACTCCGCTGCCGCTCCCGTCTCGTTGAAGATAGCCGTTCCTAAACCAATTGCCGTAAGTAACCGAGCTTTGATGCTCCATTCCGGGATATGAAACCGCAACGAGTTTGTAGCTGTCTTCGTAAAAAGGGTATTTCCCGAACCAATATTCAAAGGCTTCCATCATGCGTCGAGCTTCTTTGAATTGCCTGATCGCGGAATCTTTTTGGTGAGCCAGCACCCAGTAGTCCATGTCCAGCACCCCGCCTTTTCCGCGATATTTTTCAGAAAAGTTTACGTAGTTACCGATATTAACGTTGACTCCATAATTATTGATCGGATTCAGGACTTCCCAGTGAAAGGTCTTTGTTTTACCGGCGATATTGTGGTCTATTTTTCTCAAACGACCGTTAGAGATAGCCGTTAGATTTTCCGGCACAGTCACGCTGATTCTCATTCCGCGATCAGGTTCATCATACCCGTGGTCTTTATTCGGCCACCAGATACTTGCTCCGATTCCCTCGCAGGTGGTGACAATGAAATGTTCTCCGAGGTCATCTCTGCCCCAGGTTATCCCGCCGACCCAGGGGGGATTCTTACTCGCGACCGGGACGCCTTCGTAAAATATTTCAACCTTATCTTCCACGCCTTTCGGAATCTCTTTCTCGAAAGTTACCCAATAGACATTCCCCTCACGCTCGAACTTGAGCTGAGAGTCGCCATGAGTGACTTTTGTGATTGCGAGCGGCGGCTGCAAATCAATTTGCATTTTGTTTCCCGCTTTTAGAGTCTTGAAAGTTATTGCATTCGACCCTTTCAACCTCCTGGTCTCAGGCAAAAACTCAACCTTCAGGTGATAATGCAACACGTCCCACCATGCGCGTTCTGGTGTGACTGAGCCGCGAAGCATTTCCTGACGAGTAATATTTTCTGTTTGAGCAAAGAGGTAACCGGAGCCACTTTGCACCTGTAGGAATATTCCAATCGCAACTATCAATAGTCTACACACGATCATTTACCACCTCACAAGTTTTAGAAGTGAACTACTCAAGCCGAACGCTCGCCATCAGCCGCCGCGCATTCAACGCCAATAGAGCCAAGTCTCGCGGATAAAAGCCATGCTATTCGCGCTCCGGTTGAATGAGTTGTTGGGTTGCGCCCTAGAGAGGAATACGCTGTGTGTTACTGATAGGTCCGCCCCTTGTGTTTGAGCCAACCTGCTACGTGCCTCCCTTCCGGATCATGGTGGGTCCAGTGAACCATGCCACCCTTTTCGTTCCACACATACTCGCCATAGAAGCGCACCCTATCCCCCTCCTGTAGCCCGGCGATACGCGGTGCAATGTCAATGTTGTGTGCGATGAGGACCGTCTGCCCTGATTCCAGGCGAACGATGAGTCGCTGATGCTTGCTGCCATTGAGGTCATCTGCGAGTATGCGTGTGACTGCACCATCACCTTCAACCTGGACATTGCTTGTTCTGTTTTTGAATGCATGCCCGATTGGACTGTCGTCACCGGCTGTTCCCCTGTTTTGCTCAGATGGTTGAACGGTTGCAACCTGATTAGACGCGGGGGGCCGAACCACGCTGCCGCAGCCTGCCCAGAGTAAGGCATAAGCAACGAGTGCGGCAATGTGGAGCTGTCTCATAGTCATTTTATCTCTCGAAGCAACCCAACTACCATTATGCCAAACCATTCTTATCATGGTCCGCACTCACTGTTAGTGTGAGTGACAATCGGATTGAATCGCTGCTGGTACTCCGTAGAAGTAACGAAGGCGCAGACCATCGCGCGGTAGTTGTTCGGAGCTTTGTTATTCAGGACGTTGAGCCAGAATTGGTAGCCCGCCTCTTCGGGGTCGCGCCTGAGATAGCCGAAGTACTCGGTTAAGACGAATGCGCGATTATATTCGCGGCTCTTGAATTCCTGCGTTTCAATTACGTCGCGCAGAACTTGAGCGCGCGTCTTGCCTTGCTGCATCGCGGCGATCTGCTGTTGGCGCTCTGCTGTGTAGGGAAAGAGTCCCGCCGTGTCGTAGAGTTTCCCGACGAAATCCGTTGCGCTCATCGTCTGCGGATAACTTTGGAGAAAAGCATCGCGTGCGACCCATTCGTCTGCAAACTGCTGTCTGCTCGATTCCAGATTCGCTCCGCCGATGACGCGGCCTCTGTCCTGCGCAAACTGCGCGTAGGTGGCCTGCGCGCCGAAACTCGCCTTGTACATGCGATAGATGAAGGAGCCTGTCTCTTGAAATTCCTGCTCGAAGAAGAATGCCGCAGAGACGTTGATGCGTGTCCGGCGCAGGCAATCCGGGCCGCCGCCGCAAAGGTCAAACTGTGAAGACCAGTACTGAAATCCTTCCCGGTCGGGTTCGCGTCCAAGAAAGTCTAGGTACTGCTGCCGGACGAAGAACTCCGCAGTGTCTAAGGCATTCTCTGTCGGCGCGTTCTCTGTCGCGTCAAAGGCTGCGTCTGTGACGTTGCTGTTCAAGCTGAGAGAGCGCGTGGCAGGCGTGAAAGAGTGGTTGGCTAACTGAGGCGTGACGGTGTAGAAGCCTCCCGTCTGCAAATTCGAGAATGAATAGAAGCCATCTGCATTCGTGACGGTGCGATCTGCTTTTGAGCCGCCGAGCCTCACTGTGACGCCGCCGAGCGGTGCGCCCAAACCATCAGTCACACGTCCGCTGATGCCTGCGTCGGCTGCTGTGGGATTAGTAATCTTGAAGACAACGCCTGTCGTTGAGCCGCCACCTCTGGCGAGATAGTGTAAGCTTCCGTCCGCAGAGACCTGCAAATCCACGGGTGTGCTGATTCCTGTGGCGAAGCCTGTGCTTGTGCTAGTTGCCGGATCAAACCTCCTGATCCATCCGCTACACAGATCCGCGTAAAAATATTTTCCAACGTAGTCGCTCGGATACTGGCTCTGAAACGGATTGTAAAAAGTCCCGCCGGTGATGGCGCACCCCGTAGTGCCTGACGAGCCATGACCGTACTCAAAGAGCGGGTCTCTCAAATTCGCATTCGCAGGCGAACAAAATCCCTCGCAAATGTTCCAACCATAATTCGAGCCAGCAATCCCGTCATTAATCTCTTCCCAGGTGGTCTCGCCGACATCGTTAATAAAGAGGCGGCCCGTGCCCGGTTGAAAAGCGAAGGTGAAAGGATTACGCAGGCCGAGCGACCAGATGGCGCGGTTTGCGCCGCTCGTCGTGCCCGCGACGTTCGGAAACGAAGTCGGATTGTCGGAAGGAATCGTGCCGTCAGAATTGATGCGCAGGATTTTCCCAAGACGATTCGTCAAGCTACGCGCGTTTGCGGCGTTAGCGTTTTCGCCTACGGCGACATAGAGTTTACCGTCCGGGCCGAAATGTATCGCGCCGCCGTTGTGATTCGTCGCGCTGCTCAGATTATCAAGGTCCAGAATCGGAGACTCGCTGCCAGCTTGAGCCACATCTGGATTCGCAGCATCCGCAGTGAAGCGGCTGACACGGTTGTGAGCCGAGCCGCCCGTCGGAGCGGGCACGGTGTAGTAGACGTAGATGAAGCGATTCGCGGCAAAGTTCGGATCGAAGGCGACGCCGAGCAGCCCGCGCTCGCCGTTGGAGTCCACCGTGACGGTGAGAAACGGCGTGGCAAGCAGCGAGCCGTTCTTGATGACGCGCAAACTTCCGCCCTGTTGACAGACGAAGATGCGTCCGTCCGGCGCAAAGGCCATCGCCGTTGGATTAGAGAGTCCGCTTGCGACCTGCGTCTCTACAAAACCGCTTGGAAGAGTGGCCGCCATCAGTTGAAAATGAATTGATAAGAGCAGGAGAGCTAAAGCCCCAAACCTGAACACGAGCTTGCAAAGACAGCTATCCATAACACAATCCTCGCTGCTGTTGTGGCGGCGCAGCCGTTATTCAAATTTATCTTGAGGGGGACAAACGGGGCAGAGCTACATCCTAGTAGCCGCGAGGCTAATTGTAAATAGGAAAGGATGAACTTGGGCGACGCTTATTCGAGACGATAATTCGGAGCTTCCTTCGTGATAATCACATCATGCACGTGCGACTCGCGCAGGCCCGCAGAAGTGATACGCACGAAGCGCGTCTTCTCTTGAAACTCTTTGATATTGCGACAGCCCGTGTAGCCCATGCCGGAGCGCAAGCCGCCAACGAGTTGCGTCACCATGTCTGCGAGCGTGCCCTTGTAAGGCACGCGGCCTTCGATGCCTTCGGGGACGAGCTTGGATTCGTTCAAAGTCTCTTCCTGAGCATAACGATCACGCGAGCCTTCGCGCATCGCGCCGATTGAACCCATCCCGCGATAAGTCTTAAACGAGCGGCCCTGAAAGAGAATCACTTCGCCCGGCGCTTCCTCTGTGCCCGCAAAGAGCGAGCCGATCATCACCACGTCCGCGCCCGTCGCAATCGCCTTCGCCACGTCGCCCGAAAACTTCACGCCGCCGTCCGCGATGATGGGAACGCCGCTCTCTCTCGCGGCTGTCACGCAATTTTGAATCGCAGTTATCTGCGGCACGCCTGAGCCTGTCACAACGCGCGTGGTGCAGTTATGCACAGCGACGCGATTCGCTATGTATGTATGATCTTCGGCGACTTCGAGGTTGAATACTTCTAACTCCTGATTCTCTTCAAACTCTGCCGACAATACGGAAACGTAAAAGTAATCATCATCGGCAAAGGCATCTTGTTTGGTCTGAAGGTTGGCCGGATATTCAAGCCATAGTTCTGGAAATTCGGCAGCGAAGCGGGCGCACTGCGCTCCACCAATGCGAACGTGATAAGTGGTGGCCCACTCTTCACGTGGATTATCGTCGCTTTGAATCGAAGGAAGATAGCCGAGTCGCGTGAAGACTTCGGCAATCTGGTGCGCAAGATGAGGTGATGCTGTCTTATAAGCAATACGCCGTGCGTCCTTCAAACAGCCGTCGCCGCGCAACGCTCCGATCAGAAGTTGACGCAACTTCTCACGCGTCTGATTGAGCACAAAGCCGGGAACCCTTTTCTCTCTCGCTCCCGAAGCGATGAGTGTCTCGAAGAAGCGCGCGATGGCGTGATTGTAAACCATCACTTCCAGCGCGTGTCGCGGAGTCGGGCGCAGTGTCGCGGCGGGATAACCGAAAACCGCGCTTAACAACTGGCAGACATCTTCTCCATAAGCGCGCTCGTGTGAACCGAATGCAAAGCGCGCTTGACGGTTGTTGTCAAATCCCACTACGTAACCTTCTGCAAGGTAGTAGCCAATCAAGCGCATCAATCTCTCGTCGAGCGCGATGAAGCGATTCAATTTCAAAGGCTGCATGAATCGCTCATAGTCGATCCGGTCAAGGTAAGTATTGACGCTCAGACCAAGTTTGTCGGAGACGCGCCTCTTCTCTGTGACGATAGCTCCGATGACGCGCGGCGTGGTGCTGAAACGCGCGGCAAGGTCTTGATAGGTCTCTGCGTTGAAATTCCGGCTTGGCTTGTTGGCCCAGATAGAAAAATCGTCTGCGCGATAATGTGGGACTATCTGTGCCAGATCGAAGAGATGATCCTTGACAGCATATTTTTGTTTCGGAATCGCCAGCACATCTTGCGGCTTCAGTTGGTCTGCGCGCACCCAGCGCAAGCCACCGTTATACTTCTTCTTCTGAAAGAGATACTTCGCTCCATTCTTGACGCGCAGGGGCGCAGGAGCGTCGAAAGTGATTGCCAGAAATTCATGGTTAGGAGTTACGTGCAGTTTATCAGGGCAGCCGCCGACGTTGAGAGAGACGAGCGGGCCGCGATAAAAGCGACGATAGGTCTTGGTAACAGGCTGAACGCGCCCGCGATGCGTGATGACAGACTCGCCAACTCTAACTTCATCAATTCGTTTGATACTGTTGTCGCCCATCAGAATTAAAGCCTCACCACTGAGGCAAATACTTCCAGGCCCGATTCCCACTTTGACTGCATCAACGCCCGCGTCAATCAGTTCGCGCGTGGCTTCTGTGGTGGCGACGTTGCCTGCGATGACTTGCGTGTCTGTGTGACGACGCTTGATTTCGCGCACGGCTTCGATGACGCGTGAAGAGTGGCCGTGCGCCGTGTCAACGACGAGACAGTCAACGCGAGCACGGACGAGTTCATCAGCGCGCTCGCGGAAGTCTCCGGTTGCGCCGATGGCTGCGGCGACTCTAAGTCGGCCCAAGTCGTCTTTCGCGGCGTTTGGATACTTGATGGCTTTCTGAATGTCTTTGACCGTGATGAGACCTTTGATGTGTTTGTCGCCGTCAATGACGAGGAGTTTTTCGATGCGATGCTTTTGCAGCACGGCCTTTGCCTGATCGAGCGTGGTGCCGACGGGGACGGTGACGAGCGGCTGCTTCGTCATCACTTCCGAGACGGGAATGTCGAAGCGCGTCTCAAATCGAAGGTCGCGGTTGGTGATGATGCCGACGAGGTGTCCGGCTTCGTCAACGACGGGCACGCCCGAAATCTTGTAGCGCTCCATCACGCGCAGGGCTTCGCTCACAGGACGGTCAGGGCGAATCGTCACAGGATCAACGATCATGCCGGATTCGGAACGCTTCACCTTATCAACTTCTTCGGCCTGCCGTTCAATGCTCAAGTTTTTGTGAACCACGCCGATGCCGCCCTGCTGCGCGAGGGCGATGGCGAGCGCGGCTTCCGTCACTGTGTCCATCGCTGCGGAGCAGAGCGGAATCTGCAAGCGTATGGAGCGCGTGAACTGCGTCGAAGTATCCGTCTCATTAGGCAGCACGTCTGAGCGCGCCGGAACCAAAAGAACATCGTCGAATGTCAGACCTTCGGGTATATCGGTTGTAATCATGATGACTCCTTAAAGCCAGGTAAATAGTAAATGGAAAATGGTAAATGGACAAAGCGGTTCGTCTATTTACCATTTACTATTTATCATTTGCCAAAAAAATTGCCCGCGCATGATTGGCGGGCGTGTGTGCATAGTGAAGCTTGAGAGGAATGCTGAACAGACGTTCGGCGTGTGCGCGCTTTGAGGCGCGATCTTCAGTCTCTCAAACTTCCATTTACTGTAAGAACTTCTCGTAGTCTTCTTTCGTGATGACCATCTCGGCGAGAATGCCTTTGTTGTCCACAGGCACTTTCGCCGGGCGTCCGTTAATGCTCACTTCAATCATCGCAATTTTGTCTTTCGATGATTGAATGCGCAGGCGTTGCTCCGGCTTGAACTCTTTAGATTGGTCCGGCTCTAAATTTTCCGCGAAGGCGGCCTTGGTTGCGTCGTCCACGTAAGCTCTCACCCAGACCTGCTCGCCGCGCGCCTTGATCTGTACGTCAAGGCCACGCGCCGCGTTGACGGAAGAGTTCTGCGCGGGCGTGGCAGTCGAATTGTTTGGCGCAGTATTCGTGTTGGTGGCTTGCTGTACAGGCGCGTTCGCGTTTGAGTTGGCGTTCGTCTTTGCGGCATCGCGTCTCTGATACCAGTGGAGCGCGGCGTAAACGCTCAGCGTGAGAATGGCTAGAATGAGAACCGTGAGCGCGAGCGTGACGAGCGGCGAGCGAGTCGAATTGCCGTCCGTATAGACGCGCGACCTTTGCGGCATGGACATCATATCGTCAACCGACTCGCCCTGCTCTTTCATCGCGCGCGCGTAGGCGTCGAGCGCTTCCGTCTCGTTGTAGCCGACATATTTTGCGTAGGCTTTGATGAATGAGCGGTTGAAGATGCCGCCGGGCAGACGTTTATAGTCGCCGACTTCGATGGCTTCGAGATAGCGTATGGAGATGCGCGTTTGTTCGGAGATTTCACGGAGAGAGATGCCGCGCGCCTCGCGTGCGAGCCGCAACTGCTCTCCAAAAGATGCTGCCATCACCAATCCGCGTTTAACCTCTGCGAATTTCGGATTTTGGATTAAAGAAATTAACAGGGATGGACAGGATAGACAGGATGAAGAAACGACGAATGCGCAACGATGAATGATAAACGAAAGACGAAAAGGTTTCTGTTCATCGTTCCTCGCGCACCACTCATCATCTCTTTTTTATCCTGTGCATCCTGTCTATCCCTGTTGATTCGTTCCCCAATCCAAAATCCCTACGAGTCCGTTGGCTCGCAATATAGCCTTTGCTTGCAAAAGTTGTCAAACTTTAGTTCCTGTAAAACTTTGCGCGTCTCTTGATTCTTCCGCCGCACGGTGATACGTTGAGGCGTTCAAAAGAACAACTCATACGCTTTTAACTTTTACAACAAGAAAAGTGAGGACGTAAAAACCCATGCCTCTCGAAGCACTCGGAATGGTCGAGACCAAAGGTTTCGTCGGCGCTGTCGAAGCCGCAGACGCGATGGTCAAGGCCGCTAATGTACAACTCTTAGGCAAAGAGTATATCGGCGCAGGTTACGTGACAATCTTTGTGCGCGGCGATGTCGGAGCGGTCAAAGCCGCGACGGATGCCGGAGCCGCAGCCGCGCGTAGAGTCGGCGAACTCATCAGCGTTCACGTCATCCCGCGCCCGCACATTGAAGTCGAACGTGTGCTGCCCGTCAACGGGCGCACAGGTCTCAGCCCGGATGAACGCGCCCTGCAAGGAGGCGGCGCACGCGGACAACTCAGCGAAGGCGATCAAGGCCGCAACCTCCAAAGCACGCGCGAGAACAACAAGGAAAGAGCGAAGTAAAGCGTTGTCCGTAGTCCGCTGTCCGTTGTCAGTTGTTTGTGATTGGCGAGTAGAATCTTGAAGATAAATCACTCACCATAAGCGACACTCAAAACAACGGACAACTGACCACTGACAACGGACAGCTTTTCGGAGGTTCGTCATGTCAGTTGATAAAGACCTTGTGTCTGTGCAGCAGGCGCGCGATCTGGTTGAGGCGGCGCATCGCGCGCAGGTAGAGCTTGCGCGGTTCGATCAGGCGAAGATTGATCGCATCTGCGAGGCGATGTCTAAGGCTGCTCTACGTGAAGCCGCGCGTTTGGGCGCGATGGCGACGGAAGAGACGGGCTACGGTGTGCCGGACGATAAGCGTGAGAAGAATCGTTTCGCGGCGGAAGATGTCTGGAGCTATTTCAAGGGTCTGCGTACCGTCGGCGTCGTCAACGAATCGAAAGACGTGGTAGAGATTGCCAGCCCGCGCGGCGTTGTCGCGGGAATCATTCCTTCCACGAATCCAACCTCGACCGCAATCTTCAAAATTCTCATCGCCGTAAAATCGCGCAACGCCGTTGTGCTCTCTCCGCATCCTTCAGCCGCGCGCTGCATCAACGAGACGGCAAAGATTATGCGCGACGCAGCCATCAAAGAAGGCTTGCCGCAGGATGCCATCGGCTGCATGACGACCGCGACCATCGAAGGCACGGAAGCCTTGATGAAGCACAAGCAGACCGCAGTGATTTTAGCGACAGGCGGCATCGGTCTTGTGCGCGCGGCATATTCATCGGGCAAGCCTGCGTTCGGCGTCGGGCCGGGCAACGTCCCTGTGTTTGTTGAGAGAACTGCTGACGTGCCTATCGCCGTGCAGAACATTCTCACGGGAAAATGTTTTGATAACGGAACGATCTGCGCTTCCGAGCAGGCCGTTGTCTGCGACGCTCCCGTTGAAAAGGAAGTGCGCGAGCAGTTTGAAGCGCAGGGCGGACACTTCCTGAGCGCGGCGGAAGCAGAGCAGTTGGCAAAAGTAGTTTCAACGGCGCAGCGTTCTTTGAATCCTGCAATCGTCGGCAGAAATGTCGAAGTGATTGCGAAGATGGCTGGCATCAATCTTCCGCAGGGCACGCGCTGCATGATGGTTGATGTCGGCGGAGTGGGCCGAGACTTTCCGCTCTCGATGGAAAAGCTTTCGCCTATCTTAGCGTTCTATGTTGAAGACGGACTGGAGCGCGGCGCGGCTCGCTGCTTCGAGATTTTAAGTTACGGCGGCATGGGCCACACCGCAGGCATTCACACGCGCTCGCGCGAAGCAGCCATCAGTTACGGCAAAGAGATGCCAGCCTCGCGCGTCACGGTCAACACGCCCACGACGCACGGCGCAATCGGATTCTCGACAGCATTGCCTCCATCAATGACACTGGGCTGCGGCTCATGGGGCGGCAACGTCACTTCCGATAACGTCTCGCCGCTTCACCTGATGGACATCAAGCGCGTTGCGTTTGAAGTGCGGCCTGTCAAGAGCGTGCGCCCTGCGGAGAGCGCAGGCAAGTCTGTGGAGACAAAGCAACCTGCATTCGCAACGTCTCCCACAGCCCAAACTGCTCCTTCAACTGCGCAACGCTCGATAGGCCGTCAGGAGATTGCAGACATCGTTGACCGCTTTCTCGCAGGACGCGGCACGGAGCAAACTGAACACGCCACGCTTCGTCCGACATCTTCGCCAACTCCCGCGCAACCCTTGATTGACATCGAAGCGGGAAGCAAATACGCAGACCCGCAAGCCGCGCCGCACGCAGAGGCCGCGCCCACTGCTGTCG
>JBAWGU010000684.1:0-8432 GCA_049593215.1 Pyrinomonadaceae bacterium | reverse complement strand
CGTTAGCTCCGTTCGCATCTGCAATCATCAGGACATCTTCATTACGAGCGTTGTCGCTGCGCACGAAGGCGAATTGCTTGCCGTCGGGCGAGAGCGTGACGGGGCCGTTAATGTCGCTCTTAATCTTCTTGACAGAGCCGCCGAGCGCAGGCACTTGATAAAGGTCGCCGCGCGTGCGGTTGTTCTTTTCAGCAATGACGTAATAGACGTATGTGCCGTCGTGCGAAAAAGTGAGTCCGCGAAAATCAACTTCCGCAGGAGGGACAACGGGGACCATGTTGGCGATAGCCGCCTGCCTGACCCAGAGACCCTGCTTGCCCGCCTCGTCCAACACGAAAACAATGTACTTGCCGTCGGGCGAAATCGCTGCGCTGACGGCATTGCCGCTCGTCGTCAGCTTGCTGATCTTCGTGCTTTGAAAATACGGAGTAGCCTTGTCTGCGCTGAACAACTTGAAGTGCGCGTAAACGGCAACCGCAATCAAGATTAAGCCCGCCGCGACTGCGAGCGCCCAGACTTTATGGCGATGGCTTCTCGCTTCATGCGCGGCGTATGTTTCTGTGCCGGTTTGAATCTCACCTGTATCCCGCGCTTTGTGATCGCCTGTGCTGGCTTCTGCGCGCGTGCCTTGCGCAGCGCGACTGATGTGTTGATGAGAAGACGGCTCAACCGAAAAATGTTTGTCCGGTTCGATTGATGACGGGCGAGCAGACATGTGAATCTGCGTTTGAATTGATTGCGCGCCGCTATTAAGACCGATGCGACTAAGCAGCTCTGCGAAGCGAGGGTCTCGGCGCAGAGCGTCGAGCTTGGGTTCTGTGCCGAGCCAGATTAACCACTCGTCGCGGTTCTCGTAAGCTTTTTCAAGCCACTCGAAAGCTTTGTCGTGCTCTCCGAGTCCGACAGAGATGAGCGCGAAATAGTAGGGCGAGATGTAAGTCTCTTTTGAGATACGCTCTAAACGCTCAAGCACTTCCTGCGCTTCGGAGCGTCGTCCGGCGACGGCCAGCGTGTAACCGAGCATCCAGAGAGGAATGACCGAGCCGGTCATAAATTCAAGCGACCTGTTGAGCGCGGCGATGGCTTCGTCATAACGGCTCATCTGTTCGTAAAGGCAGCCCAGAATCATCCAGCCGTTGCCGAAGCTGCGATCCATCTCAAGCGTTCGCTGCAACTCTTGCTCTGCGTGTTCATACTGCCGCGCTTGATAATAGATCCATCCGGTCATTGACTTGTCCATCAAAGACAGCGGATTGAGTTCCTGCGTGCGCCGCATCTCCGCGACGGCTTCGTTGAAGCGGCCCTGAGCGGCGAGCAGATTCGAGTACCAGTGATGCGCGGAAGCCGAGTTGGGATTGAGTTCGAGCGCACGCTTGAGCCTTTGTTCCGCAGCCGCTCCGTCCCACTCGTAGCAGAGAATTGAAAAACCCAGAGCGGCATGAGCGTCAGCCAGTTCGTCATCAAGCTCAAGCGCAGTTTTGGCCGCATCCATCGCTTGAGGGAAACAGTTTGCAGGTGCGCCGAGGCCATAGATTGCAGACCAGTTGAAATAATCCGCGATGCCGACATAGGCCAGCGCGTATTCCGGGTCGAGGCGAATCGCTTCACGGAAAGACTCGTAAGCTCTTTCAAAACCTTCGTCCGTAAACTTGTTCCAGAAATAGCGGCCACGCAGATAAGCCTGATAAGCGTCTGCGTTATCCGTCTCGCGGCGGTGCAGCATCTCAAGCTCTTCGCCCGTCATGCGCGGCACGAGGGCTTGAGCGACCTGTTCCGAGATTGAATCTTCGACGGTGAAGATGTCCGTGAAATTCTCGTCGAGTTTTGTGGCCCAGAGCGGAACGCCGTCTCTCACGCGCACGAGTTGCACCGTGACTCTCACGCGATCACCTGCGCGCTGTATGCGTCCATCGAGCACGTAGCCGACGTTAAGCTCCTGCCCCGCGGAGAGAAGATTGTGCTCGCCGTCAAAGTATTTGAGAATAGAGCTGGTGGGGCGCACCGTGATGCGGTGAATGTTGCTCAGCTTCGTGATGATGGCGTCGGCCATGCCCATGCCTAAAAACTCGTCGCTCTTCTCTTCAACTCTCAACACCTTGAAAGGCAGTACGGCGATTGACCTTCCTCCGGTGGACGGCTCGTCCGTGTGCATTTCCCCGCTCACGGGTAAAGGAAAATGAGAGGGAGCGTTGACGGGCAAGCCTTCAAGGAATCGTTCGAGATCATCGGATAGTTCTGCGGCAGTTTGATAACGACGATGGGATTCTTTGCGTAGAGCTTTGAGGATGATGTTGTCGAGGCTTCCTGAGAGCTGGCGGCGAAGCTGTTCGAGCGAAGTGTTGCGCGCGCGGCTGACAGTCTCCGGCGTAATCTCAATCGGCGCTTCGCCGTCAACGGGAATAATTTCGATGCCGTTGACTACGACGCTCGGCCTCTCAGGCTCTTCTTCGCAAACCACGCGCGCAAGCTCTTGCGGAAAGCGGCTGTTAAAACGATACGGCCTGTGATCCGTCATCAGCTCATAGAGCATCACGCCGAGCGTATAGACATCGCTCGCCACGGTCGCACTCTCGCCGCGCACCTGTTCGGGGCTGGCGTATTCAGGCGTCATCATGCGCAGCGCGGCTGTCGTCGGGTCCAGCGTGTGCGAAGAGATTTCAGGATTTAAGATTTTAGCGATGCCAAAATCCAGTAGCTTCGGCGTGCCGTCTGCGGCGACTAAAATGTTGCTCGGCTTGAGGTCGCGGTGGATGATTAGATTCTGGTGCGCGTAGTGAACGGCTGAACAGACTTTGCGAAAGAGTTCGAGCCGCTCCGTGATCGAGAGCTTGTGCGCGTCGCAGTAATAATGCAGAGGCTGGCCCTCAACATATTCCATCACGAAGTAGGGCAGGCTGTCTTCGGTCGTTCCTCCGTCGAGCAGGCGCGCGATGTAAGGATGGTCTAGGCTCGCTAGAATCTGCCGCTCGTTGCGGAAGCGGCGAATGATGTAGTCCGTGTCCATCCCGCGCTTGATGAGCTTGATGGCGACGCGTTTCTGAAATTCATCATCGGCGCGCACGGCCAGATAGACAGAACCCATCCCGCCGCGCCCAATCTCGCGCACAATCTTGTAAGAGCCAATGCGCCTGCCGATGACTGCGGTGCTCGGATCATCAACAAGCGTTTGAGCCGACGAATCAAAAGGGACGGCGGGCGACTCTATGAAACTGCCAGCCTTTTCGTAAGACTGAATCAGCGTCTCGACCTGACTGCGTAGCCCCTCGTCATCAGAGCAGGCTTCCGCCAGATAAGCGCGCCTCTCCTCCGGCGGACGCTCAAGCGCGCGCTCAAAAACTTCTTCAACTTTCTTCCATCTTTCGGGGGTCATAGAACGGGGGATAAAAAAGTGATGAGTGATGAGTGTTGAGCAATGAGTGGAAAGACAGAATGCTTTTACTCATCACTCATCACTCATCACTTTTTTAATCTTGTCACTTGTCACTGCCTTTTGTTATCTCGTGATAAAGCCATGCCTTTGCCAGATTCCACTGGCGTGTGACGGTGGCTGTACCGATGTCTAAAACTTTTGCTGTCTCTTCGATGGAGAGACCGCCGAAGTAGCGCAGCTCAACGATGCGGCTCTTCTGCGGGTCAAACTCCGCGAGCGCCTTAAGCGCATCATCGAGGGCCACAAGGTCTGCGGCGCGTTCGTCCGACAAATTTATCACATCATCGAGAGAGAGTTTGATGCCGCCACTGCCGCGCTTGGCTGCCATGTGTCCGCGCGCGTGGTCAATCAAGATGCGCCGCATCATCTCTGCCGCCACGCCGAAGAAGTGCGCGCGATTCTGCCACGGCACGTTCTGGTCAACGAGGCGGATGTAGGCTTCATGGACCAGAGCCGTTGCCTGCAAAGTATGGTCGGAACGCTCCTGACGCAGGTAGCGTTCGGCGAGGCGGCGCAACTCGTTATAGACAACCGGGAGAAGCTGGTTGAGGGCGTCGCTGTCTCCTCTGCTCGATGCGACTAGGAGCTGTGTGATGTTTTCAGATTGCGAGAGGCTCATACGTGTCTCGCGCGGGTTTGCCGAGTCCAACTAAATATTGCCGATAAACTTTTTGCCGACAGAGATGAGGATAGGGGTTGTCCCCCAGCCAAGTCAACCGCGAGCCTCAAAATGTGGCAAAACTTTCCGCCCGCTTCCGAAAAAAATATTTTCCTGAGCGTGATTCATTTGACCTTCAGTTTCCGCGTTATAGATTAGAGAGTTTGAGTGCGGCGGGCAGGGAACTCAAACTTTTCATCCAAATGTCCGCCATCGGGGGCCGCGCCAGCGAGGCGCGAGCGACGGTGGACGAGGGGATGGCGAGAGCGCGCCTTGAGGCTTGGGTGAGACCTCTGCGGCGCGCTTCCGTCATCTTCCGCTCAAACTCGAATGATTTGATTCTTGACTATCGCCCGGATTTCGCTTAGAAAAGCTCTGCTCTACCAAATCCCCTGTAGTGGAAAGAAGTGCAATGAAGAAAATCGCAATCGCGCTCGCCATCGCCTCCATGCTCCTGTTCGGCAGCACAGCCTTTGCTCAATGCGGCAACATGGGCCGCAAAGGTATGGGCAGACATGGCAGAATGCATGGCAGGATGCACGGCAGAAGATGGCATCGTCGTCATGGTCGAAGAAGACACATGATGCCCATGCCCAAGACAAACACTAACCAGTAAAGCCTTCCTGTCCATATGCGGCTATAGTCGTTTGGAATTGGATGTAACCTGAAATGAGGATTGAGGGTTCACGCTGGAGGCGCAAAGAACAGAAAAACTAAAGCATACCTTCTGTCTTTCTCTTCTTTGCGCCTTTGCGTGAACCCTACGTCTTCGTTACCGCACAAGCTACAGCCAATTGCAAACCGCAATAACTATCAGGCCAATACCGCCTGCTCCAAGCGGGCGGTATTGAGCTAAGCCGTTTCTCTGCCCCGGACGCTTCGATAGAATCCGCCGCGGCTTCCTCAATCCGATAACTCAACAAAGCATTTGCGCTAAAATTTCCCTAAAATGAGCTTCTATGAGATAATGTGCGAACTTTCACAACCTGAGATTCGTAGTTGATTTGCGCTCTTTCGTTAACTTTTCCTCAACGGAGAATCATCATGGTAGCTGCCGCAGATAGCATTCGTCCTTTAGGTTACCCGCCGGGGCCGCGCGGTAAGTTTCTTGTCGGGAGCGGGCCGGAAGTTGTTCGCAATCCGATTCGATTCTATTCAAACGCGCGGCGCGATTTTGGCGATGTCGTGAGGCTGCGCGCGCTGCCGACCTTTTACTGGTATCTGGTCTCGCACCCATCGGGCGTCGAGCGCATCTTGCAGACGAACCAGCAGAACTATCCGAAGGGCAAGCTCTTCAACAAGCCTGTCGGCCTGTTGATGGGAAACGGACTTTTGACGAGTGAGGGCGAATTTTGGAGGCGACAGAGGCGGCTGGCGCAGCCTGCTTTTCATCGCCAGCGCATAGCGGCTCTGGGCGGCACGATGACGCGCGCGGCGGAAGAGATGTTGGAGCGTTGGCGCGCTTTTGAGAAGAGCGGCGAGGCTTTTGATGTTGCCGTAGAGATGACTCGTTTAACTTTGCAGATTGCGGGAGAAACGCTGCTCAGCGTTGATCTGGGCAATGAAGCGAACAAGGTCGGCGGCGCGTTGCGCACGGCCTTTGAGCATCTCAATTACAGAATGTCTTACCCGTGGGCTTTGCCGGAAGCTATCCCGACGCCGCGCAACCGCAGGTTCCTGAAAGCGAAACGCGCTCTCTACGATGTCGTTCAAGAGATCATACGCGAGCGCAGGCGACAGAACGTTGACACGGGCGACCTGCTTTCGATGCTGATGCTGGCGCGCGATGAAGAGACGGGCGAGGGGATGAGCGACGAGCAGTTGCGAGATGAGGTGATGACGATTCTCATTGCGGGACACGAGACGGGCGCGGCGGCTCTGGCGTGGACATGGTATCTGCTGGCAAAGAACATGGAAGCTGAACGGAAGTTGAGAGAAGAGCTTGAGAGAGTTCTTGGCGGCAGGACGCCGACGATGGAAGACCTCAAGGATTTGCCGTACACGAAGATGGTGTTTGATGAAGTGTTGCGGCTCTATCCGCCAGCGTGGGCTTTGCCGCGACAGGCGATTGCGGATGATGAGATTGGAGGCTATCGCATTCCCGCCAACTCTTTTGTCGTAATGAGCCAGTATGTAACGCAGCGTCATCCAGAGTTCTGGGAAGAGCCTGAGAAGTTCGAGCCGGAGCGTTTCACGCCGGAGCGTGTGGCGGCGCGTCCGCGCTTCGCTTACTTTCCATTCGGCGGCGGCTCGCGGCGTTGCATCGGCGACAGCTTCGCCATGTTTGAGGCGCAGCTAATCATTGCGACTGTGGCGCAACACTTTCGCCCGCGCCTCGTTTCCAGTCAAACGATTGAAGAAGACCCGACATTTACGCTTCGCCCGCGCGGCGGCGTGATGGTCACGCTCGGTTGAGATTGGGGAGACGGCTGTATGAAGTACGAGAGTATGATCGAGCAGATGATACGCGAGGCGATGGAGCGCGGCGAGTTTGATAATCTCAAGGGAGAGGGCGAGCCTGTTGACCTCAATACTTATTTCGCTGCGCCGGAAGATTGGCGCATCGGATTCTCTTTGATGAAGAACGCGGGCGTCGTTCCTGAAGAGATGGAACTGCTCAAAGAGGTGAATGCAATGAAGCAGGAACTCTCTGTGTGCAAAGATGAAGAGGAGCGGCGCAAGTTGAAAAAGAGGATTGACGAGACGATGCTCAAATACAACTTGCTTAAAGAACGCTACAAACGGCAATAACCTAAATCGTGTTCTAAACTTTCTCCGCACACCGAATATCTTTACCCTCGCTTTGCTTTTTACGTAGTCACGCATTCAAACTTTTTCCACCCATTATTCGTAACAACGCAGATGCCTGATTCAACTGAAACTCTGATTGCAAAGACTGTCAACGGCGAGACGGAAGAGCCTGCTTTGCCCGGCGTGTGGACTGCTGTGCGCGAAGCCATACGCGGTTCGCACAATTACGATTACACGAAGGGCGCAATCGGACGCGCGATACTGCTGCTTTCAATCCCGATGGTGCTTGAGATGTTGATGGAGAGCGTCTTTGCTGTCGTTGACGTTTTCTTCGTTGCCAAGCTCGGCGCAAACGCGGTCGCTACTGTTGGATTGACGGAATCAATGCTGACGCTGATTTACACTGTGGCGATTGGACTCAGCATTGGCGCGACGGCGATGGTGGCGCGGCGCACGGGTGAGCACGACCAGGAGGGCGCGGCGCGCACGGCTGTGCAGGTCATCGTCATCGGCATCATCATCTCGATTTTGCTCGGCGTCTCAGGCGTGTTGCTTGCTCCGACGCTTCTCAAGATGATGGGCGCATCAACGGAAGTTGTGGCGCATGGGTCAAACTTCACGCGCGTGATGCTTGGCGGAAATATTTGCGTGATGATGTTGTTTCTCATCAACGCAATCTTTCGCGGGGCGGGCGATGCGGCGATTGCGATGCGCGTGTTGTGGCTGGCGAACACTATCAACATCCTGCTTGGCCCGTGCCTCATCTTCGGGCTGGGGCCGTTTCCCGAACTCGGCGTGACGGGCGCGGCTGTGGCGACGACGATTGGGCGCGGGACAGGCGCGCTCTTCGCGCTCTCAAAACTGCTGCGTCAGGGCGGGCGCGTGCATCTGAGTCGCCAGCATTTGAAGATAGAGCCTTCGATTATGGCAAGGCTCGTGCGGCTCTCTTCTTCCGGGATGTTTCAGGTCTTTATAGGCATGGCGAGCTGGATCGGATTGGTTCGCATCATCTCAGGCTTTGGCAGCAACGCGCTCGCGGGCTACGTCATAGGCATTCGCGTCATACTCTTTGCGCTGCTGCCTTCATGGGGAATGTCGAACGCGGCAGCGACGATGGTTGGTCAGGCGTTGGGCGCGAAAAAGCCTGAACGCGCAGAACGCGCAGTGTGGATGGCAGGCTTTTACAACATGTGCTTTCTGGGCATAGTCGGTTTGCTGTTTGTCGTTTTCGCAGGGCAGATTGTCAGCATCTTCACACATGATCCTGCCATCGCTCCTTACGGCGTTCAGTGCCTGCGCATAGTGGCTTGCGGGTTTCTCTTCTACGCTTACGGGATGGTCATCACGCAATCATTCAACGGCGCGGGCGATACGTGGACGCCGACAGTGATTAACCTTTTCGTCTTCTGGCTGTGGGAACTCCCGCTCGCTTATGTGCTTGCGATTGTCTTTGGACTAGGGCCGCGCGGCGTCTTCTTTGCGATTACCATAGCCTTCTCGACGCTGGCAATCGTTAGCGCGTTGATGTTTCGCAAGGGACGTTGGAAAGCGCACATGGTTTAAGCGAAAGGCGCAGTCAGAACCGCCTGCGGT
>JBAWGU010000683.1:0-4034 GCA_049593215.1 Pyrinomonadaceae bacterium | reverse complement strand
AATTAAGGCAGCTTTCGTTTCGACTAACTCAATCACACAGGGCGAACAGGTCGGCGTGTTGTGGGGCTATCTACTTGATAGAGGCGTCAAAATTCACTTCGCGCATCGCACGTTCAAATGGAACAACGAAGCCAGAGGAAAAGCGGCGGTGCATTGCGTCATCATCGGCTTTGCTGTGTTTGATATAAGTCGCAAGCATCTTTTCGATTATCAAACGCCAACATCTGAACCGCATGAGATCGAAGCTAAGCATATCAACCCTTATTTGATTGACTATGCTGATTTGGTTATCCCAACGCGACATGCTCCCCTTTGCAACGTGCCTGAAATGATTTATGGGAATAAGCCTGTTGATGATGGAAATTTATTTCTGAATGGCGAGGAAGAGCGGGCTGAATTTCTTGCTAAAGAGCCAAAGGCCGAGAAGTTTGTGCGAAGAATTTTAGGCTCTGAGGAATTTATCAATAGCATTAACCGTTGGTGTCTATGGCTCAAAGATGCTTCGCCAACCGAATGGCGCTGGCTTCCCGAAGTGATGAAGCGCGTTCAAGCTGTCCGCGAGTTTCGTTCTAAAAGTAAAAAAGCGGCAACCGTTCGCCTCGCTGAAGTTCCTTACTTGTTTGCGGAGATTCGACAACCTGAAAGCGATTTCTTGCTTGTGCCGCGTGTTTCATCGGAAAGCCGCCGCTATGTTCCTATTGGTTTTCTGCCGAGAGAGATTGTTGTCAATGATCTTGTTTCAATAGTGCCGAACGCAACGCTTTATCACTTCGGCGTGTTGACCTCTCAAATGCACATGGCTTGGATGCGTCAAATATGCGGGCGTCTCAAAAGCGATTACCGTTACTCAAACAATCTCGTCTATAACAACTTTCCTTTTCCCTCAGAGCCAACCGCAAAGCAGAAAGAGAGAGTTGAACTCACCGCGCAAGCAATCCTCGACGCGCGGCTAAAATTTCCAGAGGCCACGCTCGCAGACCTCTACGACACGAACACCATGCCGCAGGAACTGCTCAAAGCGCATCGCGCCAACGATGAAGCCGTTGACGCCTGTTACGGCTCGCGCCGCTTCAAAAGCGACCTTGAGCGGCTCGAATTTCTCTTCGACCTTTACCGTCAATACACAGACCCGCTCACACGCATCGCGGAAAAAGAGACGCGCCGCGCCAAACGTCAAAAGAAATCGTAAAAGGGTTTTCTTGCTGTTATAATGCGACCATGAGTTCGGGCAAGGAAGACTTGATTTTAGGATTACCGCGCCGTCCGCGCAACTCGGACGCCTCCGCCGCAGCACTTATTGCGGCCATAGCAGGCGGACTTCTTACCGGAGGCTGGGGAGGCGCGGTTCTAGGGGGCGTGGTAGGAGGCGCTTTAGCCAATCAACCGCAACCGCTTGAAATGGCGGTTCGTGAACATTTCGCCAAGCTGGGATTGGAGGTCATCTTCTTCTATCGCTCTCCGCGTTCTGTCAAAGTAACCTTTCGCTATCGGCCTTCCGCTTTCTGGACGATTGAAAGCGTGATGCCTGACGACTTGCATCTTTCGCAAACGGACGCAGAAGATTGGCTGTACGGCGACCTTATCACCAACGCGCTGCCAAATGCCCTTCAACAAATTCAACCCCTCACCGCCTGATGAATCTACGCGAAGCAATCGAACAAGCAATCGAACGGTTCTCGGAGGATGTTCGGAGCGCAGTTTTCGCTGACGATAAAACCCCGCTACCTAATGCTATTGCTCTACGCGAAGAAGCTGACCGAATAGATGACGGCAGCAGCAAGTATGATGTAGTCGTTTTTGGCGACCTTAATCGCTTCAAAGGGTTGAATGACAGTTACGGACACGAGGCGGGCAACATTGCCATCAATCAAGCAGGTGAAAATCTCTATCGGCTTGCCATCGAGAAGTTGCAAGCTCAGGCATTCCGGCACAGTGGCGATGAATTTGTCTTGCTGCTTCAACAAGCGAAGCTTAAAGACTTCATCTCGGAAACTTCTTCTTTCTCCGAGATTTCATTCACGCATGGCAAAGAGTCGCTTAAGACGGCGATGAGTTTCGGTTACGCTATCAATGATGGCAGCGTAAACTTTGACGAACTCTTGAAGCGTGCGGAAATGGCTTGCCAGTACGCCAAAGATCGGGGTGATGGAGCATGTGTCGGCTGGTCAGAGGAAATGCAGCGAAACCCGCTCGTGAACTTACGTGACAGATGCCAAAAGTGCGGCGCGAAAATTAGCTGCAATGTGCCGAAACAAAATGCTCCAGCAAAGCTAAAATCTTGTCCATGTTGTGACAAATCCCTTTAGGATTAAGGAATTCGCCCGTCTCATATATAGAGCAACTCGAATTTCTCTTCGACCTTTACCGTCAATACACAGACCCGCTCACACGCATCGCGGAAAAAGAGACGCGCCGCGCCAAACGTCAAAAGAAATCTTGACGAGCATGACAAGAGCGGCAGACTTTTAATCTTGCCGCCCCTGCTTTTGCTTATTCTGCCCGTGCTACGCACAGAGGATGCCTGCGACGACGAGCGTGTTATAATTTCAACACTATGACTACTATTACCATCCTGCCTGAAAAAGCCGATAGCTATCGCGCCTTTGCTGGCGGCAAAGAATCCGTTGGGCGCACGGCTGGCGAGGCTCTGGATGCGCTCACGTCTCAGCTTGAAGATGAAGAAAGCGGCACAATCGTCATCGTGCAGAATCATAAGGCCGATCAGTTTTTCAATGCAGTGCAACAAGAACGGCTCATGGCATTGATGCAGCTTCGTGAGGCCGGGAATTTATCAACGGAAGAAGAGGGCGAGTTGGAGAGTTTAGTGGAAACCGAACTTGATGGCGCGCGACAAAGGGCGGAAGCCTTACTCAACGAACTCAAGCCATGAATCCGTTTTACCGGCTCGTTTCAGCCCGCGCGCCACGCCTGCGTATCAATAGCAAGGCTCAGGTTGAGGCTAGAATGCAGTGGCTTCGACTCGGACTAATAGGCCAAAACTAACCCTTCGATTATTACTCTGTAGCACACGGCGCGTTCACCTGTTCTGCTCAGACAAGACGGGCGAACGCGCCGTTGGATTAGTGTTTACTGTTGAGTGGTTTTGTTGCTCTTCGTGCTCTTGCGGCGTGTGAGGCCGCTCTTGCGGTCACGTTTGGGTGTGTAGCCGAAGGATTCGTAGAGCGCGCTGTCGGGGCCTTCGGTCGGGTCTGCGAGGACGCCTGCGACGACGAGTTGGGCTTTCGCCAGAAAGGCTTCGTCGGCCTCTTCGCGGTCGGTTATCGCCTGTGTCATCTGTGCTTCGAGGTCATCTATGTGGTCGCGTGAATCGAGCGAGGGCTGCGCGCTGGCCTTGAATTGCGCAAACGTCATCCCGCCAAAAGATTTGGCGGGCGCAAGCGTTTCCCACCCGTTCAGCATTTTATTCATCTTTTCCAGATTGCTCTTGGGATTCGTAGGCATGATGTAAGGAACCTTTCTCCGGCGCAGTGGGCGCACGGTTGATAGTTAATTGTGGTGTGCTTGTGAGGCACAGGATGAGCGAGGATTGCGATTTCGAGTTAAGACGCGCTTCACTCTTCAGAGAGAACGCTTGTGAGATGCGCGCCAGCTAACACAGACGAACGGGAAACTCGGATGTTGCCATGTAAAATCCCGTAATTCTACGGCAAAAGCGAGGTTTTCGCGCCCATCGGCGGGATTTTCGCAGCAATAACACTAAAATTCAAGCCCGTAACTTCAAGGTTCCAGCCTGTAACGCTCACATTCCGACTCGGAACGTCCATGTTCTGGCAGGGAATCTCAATGTTCCAGACTTTAACGCGAATGTTCCGGCTTGGAACATGAAGATTCCGAGTCGTAACATTGAAGTTCCAGACTGGAACCTCAATGTTACGACTCGGAATCTTGAGCTTAAGGGTCGGAACTCTGAGATTCTAAGCCGTAATCCAGATACGTAAAGATGGAACTTCGACACCGGACGGAAGGCGCGTCAGATGCACCTTCAGGATGTTAAGGTGATCGAAGCATCGAGC
>JBAWGU010000682.1:0-2084 GCA_049593215.1 Pyrinomonadaceae bacterium | reverse complement strand
CCAGTAGCTGAAGATGACTGTTAATTCTGATAACGTTCGGCGCGATTTTGTTTGCGATTGGAAGAGGCGATCAGATTCCGACAATCTGAAAACTCGCATGGCAAATTCAAAATCAACAAGAGGCAATCGCAAGTTTGAAACTGTAGATGCTTTTACTACTGCCATACCGTGAACACCTCGAAAGGCTTGGCGATCCGCGCAGCATCGCGGACATCGTGCTCGTCTTTTTCATTGTGTATGCAGTATTAAAGCTCTTGCGCGGAACGCGCGCCGCGCCGATGGCAGCAAGCATCGCGGCCTTCGCTCTCCTTTACTGGCTCGCCGTTAATCAAAACTTAGCAACGCTCGAATTCGTCCTGCGCGGCGTGCCGCTCTACATCGGCATCGCCATCATCGTCCTCTTTCAATCCGAGATCAGGCAGGCTCTCACGTCTTTCGGCAACCGCGTGCGGATGCCTTTCACGCGACGGCATCGCGGGCAGTTCGGCGAAGGCGTCTATGATGAGATTGTCTTAGCCGCCACCACGCTCGCTTCAACAAAGACGGGCGCGCTCGTGGTGATTGAACGCGGCGTTGGACTAAAGAACGTCACGGACGGCGGCGTCAAACTAGATGCAGAGTTGAGCTACGACCTGCTTGTCACAATCTTTAACCCGGCAACGCCGCTACACGACGGCGCGGTCGTCGTGCGTCGCCACCGTGTCGCGGCAGCCGCCTGCTTCCTGCCGCTCACGCTGAACCCGCGTCTCTCGAAAGACCTCGGCACACGCCACCGCGCAGCCATTGGCATCACGGAAGACTCGGACGCCGTTGCCGTCGTCGTCTCAGAAGAAACCGGCCTCATCTCTTTCGTGCAGGCAGGGCAGATTAAACGCGGACTCGACGCCACCAGACTCCGCACCTTGATTCTGCAAGCAATCGAGAAACCGACTGCGCTGCCCGACGCGGACAAAGAGCGCAAGCTCACAGAAGCAGACGCAGAAACTGAAGGAGCAATCTCAACTTAAAAACAGGGGATGGGAGTTAGGGGTTGGGGGCTGGAAAGCTCTAACCCCTAACCCCTAACCCCTAACCCCTAGCCATGCCATTCAGCGAAGTCGAAGAAGTGCAGAGTCGCACGCCGCGCACACAGAGCACGGTGGAGCGTTGGCTGCGCCGGATTTTCATAGAGGATTGGAACTTGAAACTTCTGGCGCTGGCGATCACGTTCGGCCTCTGGTTTGGAGTGACGGGACAGAGCGCGCCCGTCACCATTCGTATGCGCGGCGTCCAACTCACTTTTCGTCTGCCAGACGACATGGAGATCAGCAACGACCCGCGCGAAGAGGTGGAAGTGACTCTCACGGGGAGCAAGCGTGCGCTCGACGGAATTAATGCGCGCGACCTCGTTGCCTACGTTGATGTGAGCGAACGCAAACCCGGAGAGCGCGTCGTGCAACTGACGCCGCATCGCGTCAAGATGGAATTGCCCGAAGGCGTGCGCCTCGAAAGCATCGAACCCAATGCCGTGCCCCTCCTTTTGGAAGCACGCGTCGAGCGCGAGCTTTCCGTCGAACCCAGATTGGAAGGCAAGCTGCCCGAAGGTTACGAGCTTCGCAGCGTCAACGTCACGCCACAGAAGATTAGAGCGCGCGGGCCTGCGAGCCACATTGACGCTTTACAGAAAGCCTCGACCGAAACTGTCTGGCTCGACGGGCATAAGGAGAATTTCACTGCCGCACAAACAGCCGTTGATATTGCAGACCCTAAAGTTGACTTGATTGATACAGTGGTCAACGTCTCGCTGGAAATCGGCCCGCAGCGCATTGAAAAGAGCTTCGCAAACGTCGCCGTCCGCGCCCCCGAAGGCTCAATAGCATCGCCTTCATCAACCGCCGTCACACTCTACGGCGAGCGCGAAGCTCTTGAACAACTCAACGCGGAGAATCTCTCGATGACGTTGGCCGTTGATGCGAACGGCTCTCTCACCCCTCGCCTGAATCTTCCTCAAGGCATGGAAGGCCGCGTTGAACTGCGCTCCCTCAAGCCATCAAACTTTTCTATCAACAAATAAGTTTCGAGTTTCGAGTTTCGGGTTTCGAGTT
>JBAWGU010000681.1:0-5168 GCA_049593215.1 Pyrinomonadaceae bacterium | reverse complement strand
GAATAGCGTACCGTTGACGTTTATCATTCCACCACCATTAAAGCCATCTTTGATCTTCACTGTGCCTTCCGGCGTGCCGTCGCTTCTCCAAAGCGCGCTCGTGTATGTTGAAAAATCAGATGTGTTGAAGATGAGCTTGCCGTTGAGTTCTGTCAGGTTGGATGGATTAGAGTTGGCCGGTCCCGGCGTTATATCTTTGACCATCACTGTACCGTCGCTTGTGCCGTCACTCTTCCAAATCTCATTTCCGTTTGCATCCTGCGCCACAAAGAAGAGCGTGCCATTGACGTTCGTCAGAGAATTTGTATAGGGCGAGTATTCAACGCCCGGCGTTATATCTTTGACCATGACTGTACCGCCGCTCGTGCCGTCACTCTTCCACAAATCGAAGCCGTGCGAATAGTCACCAGCGATGAAGAAGAGCGTGCCGTTGACGTTTGTCAGATCATACGCTGCAATATTTTTGACAAGGACAGTCCCGCCGACAGTTCCATCGCTTTTCCATAGCCCGCCGGGAGCACTAAAGAAGAGTGTGCCATTGACGTTCGTCAGGCTCGACACTGAACTGCCATATGGAGCATACGGAAAGCTTTTAAGCGTCGTCGTTCCGTTAACCGTGCCGTCGCTCTTCCAGAGTCCAGTGCCAGTCGTGATTTCCTTAGTTGTGAAAAAGAGTGTGCCACCCACGTTCGTCAGATTTGAGAACTCGTCGGGATTGCCCTTCACATTGATGTCTCTGACCATCACGGTCCCGGCCTCAGTTCCATCGCTCTTCCACAATTCAGTGCCGTGCAAGCCATCATTCCCTGCGAAAAAGAGAATGCCATTGGCAGTGCCGAGATAGAGAGGCCCCGGATAGGAATCACCCGGCGTAACATCTTTGACCATCACGGTCCCGGCTTCCGTCCCGTCGCTCTTCCACAACTCGTAGCCGTGTACGCCGTCTGTGGCCGTGAAGAAGAGCGTGCCGCCCACGCTCGTCAGAAAGTTTGGTCCTGCGATGGCCCCGCCGGGATAGATGTCTTTGACCAGCTTCGTTCCTTCGGCTGTTCCGTCGCTCTTCCACAATTCACCCCCCTGGAGATTTGAGACTGCGCTCGCAACAAAGAACAATGTGCCGTTCGCGCTAGTCATCTTAGAACCGGACACGCCGCTCTTGACCAGCACAGTGCCCGCAGTAGTCCCGTCACTCTTCCAGAGAGAATTGATGAATGCCTGGCTATCATAGGCAGTAAAGAAGAGCGTGCCGTTAACGTTGGTCAGGCTCCCTATGGATGAGCCGAACGTGCCGGGGTAAATATCTTTGACCATCACTGTGCCCGCAGCAGTTCCGTCCGTCTTCCACAACTCATCCCCGTGCGCTCCATCGTCAGCACTGAAATAGAGCGTGCTGCCTATACTCACCATGCCCAAACCGACAGGCATGTTACTGAACTTTACTGTGCCCGCAGCAGTTCCGTCTGTCTTCCATAGATAGGTTCCGCCTGTTTCACTGGCTGTAAAGAAAAGCGTGCCGTTGAAGCTAATCATAGAAGAGATGTACGGGTAGACGTCGCTGTCGGAAATATTCTTAACAAGAACTGTTCCCCCAGCCGTGCCGTCACTTTTCCACAACCCTACAGATGGCCCGTCGTAAGCTTTGAAGAAGAGTGTCCCATTGACGTTTGTCAGGGTATCTATCAAAGTCCAATCTCTTCCGGGATGGATGTCTTTGACCATCACTGTGCCTGCGTCTGTCCCGTCGCTCTTCCACAATTCGTAGCCGTGATATTCGTCGTTGGCCGAGAAAAAGAGTGTGCCGCCCACGTTCGTCAGGTGTTGAGGGTATGAGCCTGTCGGCCCGACGTTGATGTCTTTGACCAGCACAGTCCCTTCTGCCGTGCCGTCGCTCTTCCACAACTCGTTTATATGTGGTCCATCATAGGCCGAGAAGAAGATCGTTCCGTTGACATCAGTCAACTCGTAGGGAGTAGAGCTTTGCGAGTTGTTGGGAAGATTCGTCAGTTTCGTCTGCGCTGAAACTTTCATCGCGTCGGCAACCAGAGCCGAGAGCAGGCAGAGCAGAACCAGCAGCACGCGCGGAAGAGTGGCTTGAATGATAGCTTGCGGATTTTTCGCGTGAGGAATGCGCTGTAGGAGTGATGAATTAGTTACGAGGGACATGGAACTCCTTTTCGGGGCAAAGCATTTACTTCTGATATTGAAACAGAGAAGAGGCGGCAAATTCCATAACGCTTCCGTTCTGAGACAGCTTTCGTGGAGGCGTCCGAGAACAAAAGCGCGTATCAACCTACCCGGCTTGGGCCGAGACCGAACGCATTATATGTCACACTTTGCCTGATTGAACAAGCCACAATCCATCCTGAGACGCGCCCGCACAAGAGAGATTTTTGCGGTCAGGAACCAAGATTCTTGTCTTCCAGTCCATCTCTAAGGAAACTTTCTCACTTGTCTCTGTTAGAATAATTCCCTTAAGCGGAGCAATAAAGATGGCTGAAAGACATGAGCAAAGATTTCGCTGGCGGCTCTTCTGGCTGCTTCTTGTGATGGCCTTGCTGGGCGCGCTGGCAATCCTGCCTCTCTCGCTCGTCTTGCAGGGCGAGTTGTTAGCGCAAACGGCGAAGACGCCTCTGCCTTTGCCGATGCCTCTGCTGGTGCTTATCGGAGTTGCGCAAAACGGTGCGATGCTCGCGCTCTTCGTCGGGCTGGGCCTGCTACTCTCTCGGAAGGTCGGACTCCCCGGCGTGCCGCTTTTGCAAGGATGGTTAGAGGGGAAAAGCCTGAGAGGGCGTTTGCGTGAGAGCGCGCTGACGGGAATCTTAGTGGGTCTCTGTGTCGGACTCGCGCTGGTGCTGCTGTTGATCTTCATCTTCCTGCCGCTCGTGCCCAGACAACCGGTGACGCTGGTCGCAGGCGCTGCGATCTGGAAAAGATTTCTGGCCTGTTTCTACGGCGGCGTGGTCGAAGAGATTTTGACGCGCCTCTTTTTTTTATCTCTCTTCGTGTGGCTTTTGAATAAGCTTTTGCGCCGGAGGACGCAGGGTCAGGTGAGCGCGGGAGTCTTCTGGGTTGCGAATATTCTGGTGGCAATCATTTTTGGATTGGGCCACCTGCCAATCGCTTCTTTGATGATGAAGATTACAACCGCAGCCGTCGTAGAAGCCTTACTACTGAATGCCATCGCCAGCTTGACCTTCGGCTATCTCTACTGGAAGCGCGGGCTTGAGACAGCGATGTTCGCGCACTTCTCTGCCGACTTCATGCTCTTTGTTATTGGGCCAATGTTTTTCAGAACCTGAATACTCGTTAAGGAAATGATGAACGCGGAACGATGAACTAAGAACTGTTCTTTGTCCGTTGTCCGTAGTCAGTTGTACGTTGTTTGTGATTGCAGCGTTGAATGCTTTAGATAAACCGCTCAAGAAGCATCACACACAAAACAACTGACAACGGACAACTGACTACGGACAGTTCTTATTTCATCATTTCTGTCAGGGTGCAGTGGGACGCCGAACAGGGCTGCGTGGCTCGGAGCGGCTCGGTGTCGGGAAACTTCTGCCGCCGCCAATGCCATCGCCTCGCGGCCTCTCAGGGATGCGATCAATGTTTGGTGTTGCTCTGCCGGGGCCTGCGGAACCGGATGAAGGCGGACGTATGGGCCAACTGTTGCCCTCCCCGCTCGATCCCGTGCCGCGCGTTCCTCTTCCAGCGCCCGGCTGCATCATCCGGCGGCGATAGCCGAGTGCGTGCCAGTAGTTATATTCATCAACGTACCAGTAGCCGCCGTTGTAACCGAACCCGTAAGGCGACCCCCAGCCGGTGACAAAGGGAAGAAAAGTGAAGCCGCTAAAGGATGGATCGTAGTACCAGATGCCGTAGCTTGCGAGACGTGTCTGGAAGAGACCGCCGGTCCAAACGCTGCTAAAGATGCTGCTGACGGCGCGGTTCGGGATTTTGCGATTAGCGGTGGAGAGCGTCTCGCCGCGCTGCTTGCTCCACTCATCGAACGGGTCCTGCTCCTTCTTATCAAACTTGGCAACTTCGATTGTGCCGCTTGAAATTGCCAGCCGCTTTCCGTCCTTTACCGTCGTATCCTTATCGCCGCCGACGAGAGCTTTGCCTTTGCGGACCAGAAGCTCTGTCTGCGTCGGCAGAACATTGAAGCGATAGATACCGCGTTTGATGATAGCGACTTTGGTCTGCGGCGTGATGACGTTGATGAGAAGCTCCATCCCGTCCGCGCCCGTCGCTTCGACAATGGCGTTGCCGCGAATCAGGCGGACACGCAAATCGTCAAGCGAAGCGTCCGTCAGCTCAAATTCGGAATTCTCCGCGAGGCGCAGGTAAGAGCCTGGATTGAGCAGTATCTCTGCGCGCCCGCTCGCTTCCGTTTTAACCAGATCGCCGGAAGAGAGATTGGTTTGGGTGGTGAGTTGATGCCACTGCGTTTCGCCTTTGCGCAGATAGCCGACTTTGCCGGAAACGGAATTCACGCCTCCGGCTTTCGCCGTGATGATATTTCTCTCTCTATTCTGCGCCTGCACAGTGAGACACGCGCCACACAAAAGCATCAACAGAACAAGGTTGCTCACAACAAGCCTGCGCGCTTCTTTCATAGGAATAATTCCTCTCGAAGACTTTTTTTCAAATGCTTTGGATGGGAAGACTGCTAAAGGTTGACGTGAGCATTATACGCCGCGAGGGCCAGAGAAAACAAAAGTAAAAAGTAAAAAGGTAAAAGGCAAAAGTGAGGCTGAAACCACATTCGATTAAAAAGCTCAACCTGAGTCATTTAATGAAAAGTTGGCTTCCCCACACTTTTGCCTTTTTACTTTTTCCTTTTGCCTTTTACCTGCGCGCCATCTCTAAAGCCGTTTGCACATCCGACTCCGCGCCGCGTATGACGATCACCGCATCGCCTTCGCGCCTGACGAGCGTTGTGCGTCCGCCTTCGCTCCACGACGCCTGCGCCACATCGCCGCTCTGCCCTGCTTTCTGCGAAGTATAGGCGCGAAAGAACTCTTCCGCATCAAGCGGCCTGTCCCACGCGAGTTTCCAGACGAAGAGCGGCGCGCTGCCCTTGCGCTCGAACAAATATGCGCGATCACCGCCCCAGCCCGCAGCCGCGCGCACAGCCGCCTGTTCGCCAACGCGCGCCATCAACAGGC
>JBAWGU010000680.1:0-3808 GCA_049593215.1 Pyrinomonadaceae bacterium | reverse complement strand
CGCCCGCGCCGCGCGATCCTGAGATGCTTGCGCGCGCGGCAAATCTTGTGCGCGGCTCGCGCAAAGACCTCGTGGCGGTTCGCATCTGGGAGCGCGTCGGCGGAAAGTATGTCGAGACGGCGGCGGCGGCTGGCAGCGAGCCTGTCGAAGAGATTCCTGAAGAGACCATCGCAGCCCTCCGCAGCGGTCTTCAATCAACCATCACAAGGTCGCGCCCGACGGGAGAGAAAGCTTCGCTCTACCGCGTCTTCACGCCCATCACAGAGCCGGGCCGCACGCCCACAGAGCCTCGCCGCTTCAGTGGCGCAGTCGAAGTCGTAGAGCTTTTAGACGACGCGCCATCGCTGGCCGTGAGCTTTGAGCGCACGGCCATCTGGACCGGACTGATGGCAGTTCTCATCATCACGCTCGCCACCTATCTGCTCTTTCGTTATCTGGTCTATCGTCCGATTGAACGCCTTTTGCTTGCGATGTCGCGCGCAGAAGCGGGCGATCTTGAAGTGAAAGCTCCGCAACGCGCGCCGGATGAGCTGGGCCTGCTTTCGCGCGGCTTCAATCGCATGATCGCGCGCATACGCGAGATGACCGAAGAGCGGGAAGGGCAGCGACGTGTACTTCAGGAGCGCGTGCAGGAGGCCACGTCTGAGCTTGAGCAACGCAACCAGCAACTCGCAGAAACAAATCTTGAACTCTCGCAGGCTGCGCTGCGCCTGACAGAGCTTGAACGTCTCGCCGCCGCAGGCCAGACCGCCGCACAGTTTGCTCACGAAGTGGGCACGCCGCTCAATCTCATTAGCGGCCATGTGCAACTGTTGCGCGCGAGAGTCGGAGACGATGCGAACGCACGGACGAAACTCGAAACCATCAGCGCGCAGATTGAGCGTATCGAACGCATCGTGCGCTCCATGCTTGATCGCACACGGCCCATCGCGCCCGAACTCAGCCCGCTCGATCTCAATGCCTTGATGCTTCGCACGTTTGATGCAACCGCACCCGCTCTGGACGCGCGCGGCGTGCGGCTTGAAACGGAGATGGCGGAACACCTGCCATTTGTCGCGGGCGACGCAGACCATTTGCAGCAAGTCTTCATCAATCTCATCAACAACGCGCTCGACGCGATGCCCGAAGGCGGCCTCATGCGTGTGCGTACTGGCGTTGTGGTTGAGGGCGGCGCAAAGGAAAGCGAGCAGCCGACCGTAGCGCCGGGCAACGCGTGCGGCGAACAGGTCTTCGTAGAATTTGCGGACACAGGCGTTGGCGTCGCGGAGGAATTGCACGCGCGCATCTTTGATCCGTTCTACACAACCAAGGGCATGGGACAGGGAACGGGACTCGGCCTCGTCGTCGTGCGTAATATCGTGCGCGATCATGGCGGCGAGATTGAAGTCAAAAGCGAACCGGGACACGGCGCGCGCTTCCTTATCAAGTTTCCGGCAATAGCGGAGAGGTCAGAGGCCGAAGGCCGGATGCTAGTAGCTGCGGAAATCTAAATCTAAAATTTCAAATTTCAAATTTTAGATTTCAAATTTGAAGCTGCGCTCTGAAGTTAAAACTGACCGCTGATTGCTGATTACTGACTACTGATTTATGAAAAGCATTCTTGTCGTTGATGATGACAGAGCGTCTTGCGAATTGCTGCGCGAGATTTTTGCGGAGCAGGGTTGGAGCGCGGCGACGGCGCAGACGCCACTTGAAGCAAGGAAGCTTGCTGAAGAGGAGAAGTTTGATCTGGTTGTCAGCGACGTGAATCTTGAGGCTGAAGAGTCGGGCCTGGATTTGCTCAGGCGTTTGCGCGACGAGTGTCCTGTGATTTTGGTGACGGGCTTTGGAACGCTGGATGCCGCTGTGCAGGCGACGCGCGAAGGCGCATGGGATTTCATCTCGAAGCCTTTCAAGGTCGAAGAGGTTGTCGCGACGGCACGACGCGCGCTTGAGAAGGGAAGTGGCGAGGAGACGGAAGCAGACTTGAGCGCGCGGGATGCTTTGACGGCGAGCTATGAAGCTTCAGGTTTGATGGGCCGCTCGCCAGCGATGATCGAACTCTACAAAGAGATTGCGCGCGTGGCTCCTTCGCGCTCGACTGTCCTCATCATCGGCGAGAGCGGCACAGGCAAAGAACTCGTTGCGCGCGCGATTCATAAACACAGTCAACGCGAGAGCCAGCCTTTTATCCCGGTCAACTGCGGCGCGCTCACCGAAACGCTCCTTGAAGCGGAACTCTTCGGCCACGTGCGCGGCTCTTTCACGGGCGCAGTCTCTGACCGCAAAGGTTTGTGGGAAGAGGCAGGCGAGGGTACGCTCTTTCTTGATGAAGTTGGAGAGACGAGTCCGGCGATGCAGGTCAAGCTGCTGAGAGCTTTGCAGGAAGGCGAGATCAGGCGCGTCGGCGCATCGCGTTCCGTGCATGTCGGCGCGCGCGTCGTGGCAGCGACCAACCGTGACCTTGAGAAAGAAGTGAAGGCAGGGAATTTTCGTGAAGACCTCTTTTATCGTTTGAGCGTGGTCACGCTGCAAGTGCCTCCCTTGCGCGAGCGGCGCAGCGACATTCCGCTGCTGGCGGAGCGTTTCCTGCATGTCGCCTCCGAAGGCGTCGGGCGTCGCCTGCATTTTAACGACACGGCCAGGGGGCAGCTTGCCGCTTACGATTGGCCCGGCAACGTGCGCGAGCTTGAGAACACGATTGAGAGAGCCGCGCTTCGCGCTCGCGGCACAGAGGTCGCGCCCGAAGACTTGCCTCCCAAGTTGCAGACAATGGAAGTGCGCTCTCGCGCTAACATACTCAGCTCTCCGCTCACGGCTATGTATGCAGACCTGCCCTCTCTGGACGAACTCGAACGCCGCTACCTGCTCTACGTCCTCGAAGCCGTCGGCGGCAATCGTTCGCGCGCTGCGGAAGTGATGCACATTGACCGCCGCACACTCTATCGCATGGCAGAACGCTTCGGCATTAAGCTCGACGATAAGAAAGAAGAGTAGCAAATCTATTTAACGTACGTTTAATTTAGGCGAGGCACTGTAAGCTTCATTAGGAACGGAATGCTTATAGAGGGAGGTGCTCAGTGGCAAGTAATCGCAACTATCAAGTCTTCCCGAAACGAATAAAGCCGCAAACAGTTAAGTTTAGTTTCCTCGATTTGATACGGAAGCATGGATTTTTTACTATCCTGTATTATGGTTTCGGATGCTTGGCAATGATAATTCTTTTTTTTGTTATTGTCGCACTTATTGTAAGTTATTCGAAGGCTTATGGACTCTCCCCACATAGTGACGCAGATGCACTGTTCCTTCCACTTTCAATAATCTTCTCTGTCGGCATTGTTCTTTTAATTCACTTTTTATTAGGAAAAGTTAGAATTTCATCCATTGAAAATAAAATGAGTGCGAAAGCCAATGAGGAGGAAACCAAGCGTCTAAACGATGAGGCCGAGTCTCTTACATCTAGTCTAATGCAAACATACGAATCATCTGTTAGCCTTAACAATAGACTCTCCGAACAGCTTGAGCAGGCATCGCGGGAGCTAAAACGGGCAGAAGGAGAGTATAACGACAATGCAGCTTACCCTTATTGGGATAAGGTAGAGGAGGCTGCCCGCACTATATATTCTTATCAGAGAACATTAGATGAGTTATCCAGAAATGCTGCTTATTATTATCGAAAACTAAGTGATAGGAAACACAATTTCCCTTCTTTCCCGATAAAATTTGGAATCATACCTAGTGCTTCACCCGTTTTAAGTGAATTTGAGCGCGTCATTCGTCTTGGGCTGAGGAGCACCCATTTTACAAATACTTTGGGGCATCGTAGAAC
>JBAWGU010000679.1:0-13558 GCA_049593215.1 Pyrinomonadaceae bacterium | reverse complement strand
ATTATGGTCAGTTGTGACTTGCGCGGGCGTTTTAGAGGCCAGCGCAGATGGCGTTAGTTCGCGTCGTGACTGAGCTGAAGCGATCCTGATATTCCTTCGAGGTCAGGAACGAGCAGACCATGCCACGGAAATTACCGCCGTTGTTGTTGAGCACGTTGAGCCAGAAGGCGAAGCCGCCCGGCTCCGGATTACGCCGCAGGTAGCCGAAGTATTCCATAAGCACTAAGGCCGGATTGGTCTGCTTCTGGACGAAGACAGCGTTGTCAACAACCTTGCGGAGAACCGTCGCGCGTGTCTCCGTGCTGTTGTTCAATCCGTTGACCAGAGCGTCGCGTTGCGCTGTAGTCAACGAATTTCCGGTGTTGGTGTTTAGTTTGTCAACGTACTGTGCGTTGCTCAAGCTGTTATAGGCGGTCGTAAACTCAGAGCGAGTCATAAACTCATTGACATACGCCACCTTCATTGCCTCAAGGTCAGGCCCTGCGGTCAGGGCGTTGCGATCTCGCATGAACTCAAGATAATCGGGCTGACGGTTGAACGCAGCCTGATAGAGGCGAATGATGAATGCGCCCGTATCCTGAAATTCCTGCGAGAAGAAGAAGGCCGCAGAGACATCTATGCGACGCTGGTTGATGCAGTTTGCATCCGAGCCGCACGCCGTAATCTTGGCTGTCCAGAAGGCCAGACCATCTGCTTCGGGCTGGCGATTGAGGAAGTCTAGATACTGCTGGCGGACGAAGAACTGCGCATCGTCTATCGGGTTGGTAGTCGGAGCCGTGATGTCATTATCCATGATATTCACGCTCGTCGTCGCGTTGCTGCCGATGAAGGCATTACTTCCTGTCGGACTGCTCAGGGTGACTGTGAACTGCTCGTCGCCTTCCACATACGCATCGTCAATGATCGGAACCTGTAGCGTCTTACTCGTTTCACCCGCAGCGAATTGAAGAGTGCCGAGCTTAATGATGTAGTCACTCTTCTGCACGGCAGAGCCGTCTGAAGTGGCGTAATTCACTGATGCCGCCCCAGAGGTGTTGCCGCCTCGCGTGATGATGAGAGTCGCCGCGCCTCCGCTTTCATTGACCGAATAGGTTGGCGAGTTGAACTGGATGACCTGCGACTGGTTGACCGTGACGGTAAAGGTACACGTCGCGGTGTTGCCGGAAGCATCCGTCGCAGTGGCCGTCACCGTGGTCGTGCCGACATTAAAGGTCGAGCCTGACGCAGGGCTATAAGCTATGGTCACGCCGGAGCAGTTGTCGCTGGCAGTGGCGCTGTAAGTGACCACCGCCGTTGACGTGCCCGGAGTGGAAGGCACTGTGATGTTGGCCGGACACGTAATAGTTGGAGCCTGCGTGTCGTTGACAGTCACAGTGAAAGTGCTTTGCGAAGTGTTACCGGAAGCATCTGTCGCTGTGGCTGTGACGGTCGTCGTGCCCTTCGGGAAGAATGAGCCTGACGCCGGACTTGCCAGGACAGTTGCGCCCGAACAATTATCCGAAGCCGTCACTGTAAAGGTGACCACTGCTCCGCATTGATTCGCATCATTGGAGACAGTGATGTTCGCAGGGACGTTAGCCGTCGGCGCTTCAGTGTCATTGACCGTTACGGTCTGAGTGGCTGTCGCAGTGTTGCCGCTCGCATCCGTCGCCGTCCACGTAATCGTGGTTGTGCCTTTCGGATATGGCAGATCAATCGTCAGGCCATCGCTGCGAGTGCTGGTGATTACAGGATCGGGGCAGTTGTCGGTCGCTGTCGCAAATCCCGGATCAAGCAACGCGGTGCATTGCCCCGCATCGCTTGAGACAACGATGTCGGGTGGCGCAGCGATGGTCGGAGATTGCGTGTCGTTGACCGTCACTGTGAATGAAGCTGATGTTCCTGCGGTGGTGGTGATATTGACTGTGGTCGTGCCGACGGGGAAGAACGAACCGGAAGCAGGACTCGAACTGACTACTCCGCAAGTGCCGGAAGTCGTCGGTGCGGGATAGTTGACTACTGCTCCGCATTCATTCGGATCATTGGAGACGGTGATGTTTGCCGGAGCCGTCACCGTACACGCCTGACATACGCCGCCGCCGTCAGGCGACACGTCGCTGAGGCCGGAAACCGTCACGCTGTAGGGTGTTGAAGCTGTTCCGGCGTTGACCTCCATGACCACGACAACCAGCGTTTCACCGGCTGGGACAATGGATTCCCATGAAACGGTAGTGTTGCTTCCGCCCGGATCACCCAGATAGTTGTTGCAGAAAGAGGTGTCGGTCGGATCGTAGCTGTTCAAGTAGGTCGAGCCAATCAGGTTGATGCCGCCAGCCGACGAGAGCGTAGTGGTCACGCAGACCTCACGCGGGCCGGAGTTGACGAAGGAGTAGGTATCGAACGATCTGCCTCCTGTGCCGAGTCCGCCCGGGCACGCCTTTGGAGTGTCGCACGTATTGGAAAGGCCATTGCGTCCAAGTCGACCTTGCGTTGAATCAGGGTCAGCCGGATCAAGACTTCCGTTGACCGTCTGAGGCGGTTTCGTCTCGTTACACGTCGGGAGGCTGAAGGTGCTGACAGTAGAGCCGCCCGTGAAGGTGACAGTCAGCGTGAACTCAATCACTGTCCCGCAAGGGAAGCTCGGCGAAGTGCTGAAAGAGAAGGGCACAAGGTTGTTGCCGTTTCCGTCAATCGGGATGTCCGCGTAGGGCGAGTTCGGCTGCGTGATGGTCACGTCGGGCGTCGAGGTGGTCAGCGTCGCCGTCACATTTCTGGCAGGCGCGCAACCTATATTATCCAGCCGCACCGTCAGATCATTACACTCGTTTACATCAACGGTGCCGTTGCCATTGCCGCCTGAGAGCGTCACTGCGCTGGGATTCGACGGGTCAATAACAGGCTTGGCGGTTCCGTTGAGGCAGACGTTGTAGGTGGTCGTGTTGCCGTCGGTGACAGCTAGTGTAGTGGTGGTAGTTGGCGTGCAGTCACGATTGATATTGGCGCTCACCGTCGCCGTGTAGGTTCCGGGAGCGACGTTGAACGTGTAAGTTCCGTCAGCCTTTGTGGTGGTAGAGAACCCGTTGGAGAGTTGTATGATTGCGCCTCCAAGCGGAGCGCCTGAATCGCAGGCCGTGACCGTTCCGTTGATCGTCCCTTGCGCGGGAGCCGAACAGGTCGGGAACTTGAATCTGCCGATTCTGGTCCTCCAGTTGAAAGAACTGTTGGTGTTGTAATACTGGTTAGTGGTCCAGAAAGTACAATCATCTGACGGGTCAACCTGTAGAGATTGATAGTCGCCCCAGCGATTGGTGCTGCCGAGTTGGACCGCCGTTCCGTCGAACAGATGTTGCTCACCTGTCAGGCCGCCCAGAGCATTAAAGTCTCTGCCCGCGTACCAGATTGAAGGAAAGACGCTCGTGCTGGATGTGCTGTAGCTGACCGCAAGATTTCCCTGATGGTCTATCGCCGCGCTTGGCAGCCAACGGTTGACGCCTGTCGCAGGATTTCCGGCATCGGGTGAAAACGTCGCGTTGTCATAAAGCAGGTAAGGGCTGCCGGGGCTGCTCTTTTGAAGCTGGAAGTAGCGAACGCCTGCTTGATAGAGATTTCTGTTACTCGGAGTTACGCCGCTCACATTGACTGTGGTGCTGGAGACCAAAGTTTCGATGCCGCCGCGATTCATGTATTGCAGACGGAACATCAAATGGTACTCGATGGAATCCAGAGCGTCTGCTCCGGCTGCTGGCGGCGGCTGCTTCACGTCTGACCTGCCGGGCGCGCTGCGCGGATCGTAAGGCGCAACTGCAAGAGGGCTTTCCGCTCGTTCAGTGAAAGTAGAATTCGCAGGAGTGGCGAAGTCAGCATGGAAGTCAAAGAGTCTGAGCGCGTCCACATCATACGGCGAATTTTCAAACTCATCCGAGATCAGATAAGCGAAAGTGTTTGGCGCGCCGGGTGGGGGAGCTTCAAGACCGTCCTGATCCGATGGCTCCATGGCGAAAATGAATTCCGGGTGACTCGTACCGTCAAGATTAAAATAGATGAAAGAGGCTGTGGGGTCTCCAACCAGCATCTTTTGGCGGTCCAGAGCATACGCGCCAACGCCGTTGAAGGGGCCGCTGTCCGTAAACTGGTTGACCGTCATGTAATAACCGTCCGGCCAGACACCGAACTTGCCATAGTCCGGGAATTCTTCGCCGACGGTTTGGAAAGCGTATGTATAGTAAGCGCCCGTCGGATCACTGTTCTGCGAGACGGCGACGCACTGGTAGTAGGGTGGACTGAACTGGTCAACAAAGCCAAACTGGGTGACGAACCAACGGTCTGCCATGCGGTCGTAGAGCACCACCGGGTCGCCATTATCCGTATTTCCGCAGACCCCGCCGAGCTTGGCGAAGAGGTCGCTGATGAGAAACGGAGGAGTTTTGGGATTGCCGTTCTTATCCCAGATGCGCATCCCGTCGTTGACGGTCTGGATGACATCGTTGGGACCGACATCTAAGTTTTCATCTGAAGGAGCGACCGTGCCGCCTATCAAGCTGATATTATCCGCATCGGATATTCCGTCGAAGGTTAAAGAAGGAGTGCTCGGAGTATTAGACTCGATAGGCTTTGCTCCCTGAAGCGAGCTATCTATCGAAGGCATTTTGGATGCCTTCGCGCTTTGCGTTTTAACCTCCAGAGCGTTCATTTCATTCTTCTCATGCTCTACCTCGCCCGCTTTTCCCCTCCCTTTATCTGTCGCCATCCTTGTTTTGGAGAGGTCTCTGACCGCATCAGAGACAGCGAACCTCACAGCCTTAGATGAGATAGGCGTCAACTTTTTCTCATTACGCGACTGCTGCGGGGTGAGCGAACCCAGCGTGCCCGCTAAGTTCGAGCTGCCGCCCAGCAACGATCTATCCGTTAAGGGATTCGCTGGCGCGCGATTCACTTCAGCACGGTTGGCGTGACTGGTCGGAATCAATAGGAAAGATAGAGACAGAGCTAAAAGGATAATCAGAACCCATACAGTGTTCCGTTTCATGTGCTACTCCTCCATTGGCTATTTATCAGGGCGTCTTCTCAGGACCGGACTATTCGTTTGGGTGTAAGGAAATGCCACGTCAAGACTATTTAACTGCAATCTGCCAGCGACTTCGGACACGGGTAACTTTCAGGAGAGCTAATCTCCATACCGTTTTGACGAGTCGTCGGGAGTCCCGCACAAACTAAAAGTGGCCTTCCTGAAGTTTCGGTAAAGCTGAAAAACTTTGATTGCCTGATTTGTTGCTTCAAACTTTATTGAAAACCTGCGAAAGCTTTAACAAAGATGCTATAGATTGGTTAATTAAAATTTTCAGGACGATCATCCGTGTTTGCAAAAAGAGTTACGGCGAATCCGAAAACAGAATTCGCAGATGTGTGCATTCTCTTAATCACGGAACCCAAATTTTTGAACGCTTCGGATTGGACAGCTTTTGCTGAATGAAATGGTCTGGGGAGACAAGAACTCATCTGCAAAGCCTGATATTACTGCGCAGTACGGCTGCTAATAGTAGTTTTTGTGTGGTTTATAATAGCCACTGGAACGAAGGCAGTTCCTTGCGCCTGCCCATTAACAACTTCTTTAGCCTGTTGATAGATTAAGGAATGGATTGACCCAATAAGATTTCAGCAATCGGGTCTGCTACCTGCCGACTCAACGTCCCGAAGGCCCGTTTACCCCGTGATGATATGAAAAGACTGGCCCACTATATATTCAAAACGGCAGTCTGTAAATAAAAAAGTCGCTGGCGCGCGAGCCGCCTTCCAAAAATTGTGCGAAACGACAGGGCTGTCATTTGCCGAATTGATTAGACGAACGCAAGAGCTTTCACGCTTACTTGCACTTCCACACTCTGCCCGCTTTGCCACGTGTGAGAGTGAAGGTGATATTTTGGGCAGTGGAATTCGCGGGCGCGACACTGAGCGTCATGGTGTCGCCACTGATAGAGCCTGAGTAGCGCGCAGAGCTACTATAATTTTTGCCCACGCGTATCGGCCCGGGTCCTTCTGTGGTGTAAGTGCCCTGCACATTGAAGCGGCCATCGTTGTCGAGGGCGATGGCCTGATTAATCTCCCCGTGAGCGCAATCGAAATCCAGAGTTGCGCCATCCGTTGTCACCTCAAGGCTGATATGCTGGCCGCCCCACTCTCCCGCGCTCAGGCGTTGAATCTTTTCTTCCGATGTCTTAGTCATCTTGCTGCTCCGGCAAGCATCGTCTTGCCCAAAAATTAGAAACAGGAAAGGAATAATAAAGAGGACCGACAAATTATTGTTGATTCCCATAGCTTCTCTATTCTAAGGCTATGTCATTCAAGCTTGCAAGAATCGGGTCCGTCCCACTGACGTTTGCTTGAATTGACCGGGCCACTTAATTCAAGTTATAAGCCTCCTGATCAAAAATGATTTTGGTGCTCAAAAGGATTTCGGCTAATGAAACTATTCATCCTTCTTGCTCTCGCGTTGCTCTTTGCCTCTGCACCTCTCGTCGTGGGGCAGAAGAAGCCTCTGCCCCCAACCTCCGAAGCTCCTCCGAGCAAGAAGATAGAGCGAGAGATTCTCAAGATGGAGAGTCAGCTCAAACAAGCTCTTGAGAAATGCAACACCGCATCGCTTAACCGTATTCTGGCGGATTACTACGCAGATTCAGAAGAAGGCAGCGAAAGGGCCGTTGGCAAGAAGTGGACCATAGATCATTGTCGAGACGGCGAAGTCCGCTACTACTCGATAGACGAGGACAGGGAACTGAGCGTTCGTGTAGATATAGTTTTTATAGAAGGGGTTTCAAAAGTCAGGCCCAATCCCGGCGCTTCAGCAGGACGTGATGAGAAGGAACGCGAAAAAGAGGTGCGCGTCAAACGGCTCTGGACCAAAAAGGGCGGTCGCTGGCTCCTCATCGCGCAGACCCTTGGGCCAATGGATGAAGAGACGGAGAAATGAAAGCAGTAGTCAGTATCCAGTAGTCAGTAGTCAGTAGATTGCTTGAGTGATGACGTAAGCAGCCCTGACATTTCCAATAGCAATCTTCTCATCGTGCTTCTACTGTCTACTGACTACTGAATGCTGACTACTGCTCTTACGGCACTTCAATCGTCAAATCTTTGCCCGTGAAGACGAAGTTCGGACGCTTGCGGCCTTTCATGTATTTGGCTGCGGTTTGCGAGAGCGCAGTGACGAGGATGGGGAGCGCAATCGTGGCGTCGCAGTTGACGAAGGCCGTATGCGCGCCGCGCGCAAGTTTTCCATAGACCAGTGTTTCGTCGCCGATGCTCATCGCGCTGGTGCGCCCGCCCGGGTGCGGCGCGTTGGTGGCAATCTGAATCGCGTACTTGTGTCCATGCACAGTCGCTTTGTAGATGTTTGCGGCAATCTCCGTCTGCTGCACGAAGGTCTTGCTCGTGCCGCCGCCCAAATTGATGACGCCTGAAACGCGCGCTCGCGCTGCAATCTGCGTGATGTCTAAAACATCTTGAATGAGGTCGAACTGAAAATTATTCTTCTTCTCGAAACGCGCGGCAGCGATGCCGATGGAGATGGCGCTGTCTGCGATGGCGGGGCAGAAGATAGGGACGCGCGCTTTGTAAGCGGAAGTCAGCACGCCGTCCTCTGTTGCAATCTCCGCAAGCTCGCGTCCAAGTAGATGCAGATACTCGCGCGTCGAATAGGGGCGCGTCTGGTCCAACTGATTTGTGAACCCGCCGACCCATTCGTCAGCCTCGCGGTACTCTTCGTCGCTCGCCAGTAAATCCCACATGCGGTTGATCTGCGAAGCTTCAAGCTCGGCGTCCGTCATGCTCGGATGCGATTGATAGTGATGGCGTCCAAGCGTCTCGTGCAGGTCGTGGAAGAGCAGCGCGCCTGAGACCACGAGCACGTCAACGAAACGATTCTTGATGACGTAAGCGAGGAGCCGCCGCATCCCTGCGGGGATGAGCGCGCCGGAGCCTGTCACGAAAATCGTCGTGTTGTCGCCGAGCATGTCGAGCCAGATGCGATGCGCCTCTGCCATCTGACGCCCGCCAAAACCTGTGCCCTCCATCTTTTCCAACAGGCCCGCCACAGAGCGGTCACGATCTACCTGCACGGGGCGCGTCGGCGTAATGAGATACTTCGAGGCTCTCGGTTTTCTTTGAGTCACCATAAGCTTTTCCTTAGTAAATGGTAAATGGTGAATGGTAAATGGTGATGAGCAAAGCGCAGTTTCTATTCACCATTTACCATTTACTATTTACGTTTGTTCTTGTCTCCGTTGACGGCGAGATAGGTGTATGCGTCGTAGCGCGATTCGTAAAACTCAACGAGTTCGGCGGCTTCGGCTTCGGTCAGCTCATCATCCTTAACGCATTGCGTGACGCGTCGCCGAAACCCGTCGTGCAGGAGTCCGCGCTCGTAGCGTGCGCGCGACGCAGCTTCGCCGACAGTCGTGCCGCGAATAACTTTCTTGATTAAGTATCCGTCTTCGTCAATATGTATGTGCGCTTCGTTGGGTGCGCCGAAGAGGTTGTGATTGTTGCCCATCACCTCTTGATACGCGCCGACGAGCATGAAAGCCAGATAGTACGGCTCGCCCTTGACGAGCGGGTGAAGCTCAAGCACCTGCTTCACGTCGTGCAGGTCAACAAACTTGTCAACGATGCCGTCCGAATCGCAGGTGATGTCGCAGAGCGTCGCATACTCTGTCGGCGTTTTGTTCAACCCGTGAATCGGAACGATTGGAAAAAGCTGGTCCAAAGCCCAGTGGTCCGGCACAGAGCGAAAGACAGAAAAGTTTGTCAGGTACTTGGCGCAGAGCAGACGGCGCAAGTCGTCAAACTCTTCCGAGACATACTTGGCCTGCTGCGCATACTTGTCCGCGCGCTCGCACACATCCCAGAAAAGCACTTCGCCTTTGGCGCGGTCTTCGAGCGAGATCAGACCCAGGTTAAAGAGCGTGAATAGCTCTTCACGATGCTCAAGCGCGTCGTGATAATACTCTCTGTAATTTTTGACGGTGACGCTTGAGCGCAGCTCGCCCAACTCGGTCACGACCTGCGGATCGTCTTCATCAATCTCAATCGGCGTGATGTCTTCGACAACCGTTTCAATTTCGTCAACCACGTTGGTGACGATGAGCGCGTGATAGGCTGCTAAAAATCTTCCGGACTCCTGAATGATTGTCGGGTGCGGCACATTCTCGTCGTCGCAGACCTGCTTGATGGTGTAGATGACATCGTTGGCAAACTCCTGCGCCGAGTAGTTGGCAGACGAATCGAACGCCGTCTTTGAGCCGTCATAATCCACAGCCATGCCGCCGCCGACATCCAGCAAATCAATCGGCACTTTCATCTGGTGAACTTTTGAATAGACACGCGCAGCCTCTTTCATCGCGTTCTTGATGCGCTTGATGTCTGTCAGTTGCGAGCCGATGTGAAAGTGCAGGAGGCGCAGCATGTCTATCCGGCCCTCTTCCTGCATCCGGCGAATGACTTCGAGCAATTCTGTCGTCGTCAGTCCAAACTTCGCAGCCTCGCCCCCCGACTTTTCCCAACGCCCGGAGCCTTTCGAGTAGAGCTTGACTCTCATCCCGACAATGGGCATCGGGCCTTCTTCATAGCGTTCCGCGATGTTGATGATGTGGTCAAGCTCGCTCATCTTCTCAATCACAATCACGACGCGTTTGCCTGAGCGCGCTCCGACAAAAGCCAGCTCGATAAACTCTTCATCCTTGAACCCGTTGAGGACCAGCAAACTGTCGGGCGTTTGTTCCAGAGCGAGCGCGGCGTAGAGTTCCCCTTTCGACCCTGCTTCGAGTCCGAAATCGTAGCGCGAGCCTTCGCGCAAATATTCTTCGACCACGGCGCGTTGCTGGTTGACCTTCATCGGATAGACGCACATGTGCGCGCCCTGATATTCAAACTCGCGTATGGATTTGCTGAAGGCGCGTTGAAGCTTACGCACCTGCGCGGCGAGGAGTTGCGGAAACCTGAGCAGGACGGGCGCACCAATGCCGCGCCGCGCCAGATCGTCTACGATCTCCTTGAGGTCTGCGGCACGCGCGTCGCCCTCCGAAGGGTGTACTATGAGATTGCCTTTCCGGTTCACATCAAAGTAACCGGCGCCCCAATTTTCTATGCCGTATATTTCGACTGTCTGCTCAGTTACGGTGGTCAATGCTCTGGTCTCCTGCCTGTCAACTGCCCCTCTGCTCGCGTGGTTTCGGCCTCCAAAGCAAGGCTGCCCCTCAATAGAGTTTCATTGTGGAGAATCGTTGGATGGATCACTAGGCGCGAAATGTAACAGAAAACGCCGGGTCTCTCAACAACTATTTTTTTACCGCTTGCGACTGTCAAGAAGGGTTAAGTCAGAGCAGTGCAAAGGTTTAAGACAGATAAGCGAGAGGTTTTGGGAGCGCAGAAAATTGAATCCCGCCGTGAAACCTTGACAGTCGCGCGCGCGGGGCTATAATGCAAAGCTTTTTAAGGCGTCGCCCGGTTTATGGCGCTCAGGAAATTCCGCATACCACCCATTCGTCAAAATTCACGCCGCGCAAGTCACGTCCTCAGCGCGGATGGCACCCCCAACACTCCCTATATCAATCAGGAGATTTTATGAACGCAAAAGCTGCTTTGAAATTCGCAGAAGACCAAGGCGCAAAATTTATTTCCGTGCGCTTCACGGACCTGCCAGGCTCCTGGCATCACCTGACCTTTCCGATAGACCATCTCGACGAGAGTTCCTTTGAAGACGGCTTCGGCTTCGACGCCTCTTCACTGCGCGGCTGGGCGCACATACACGAGTCGGACATGCTGCTCGTGCCCGACCCCGTGCGCTTCTGGATGGACCCGTTCTCGGAAGAGCCGACCGTCTGCATGATTGCCAACGCCGTTGACCCGATCACGAAAGAGGGCTACGCCTTTGACCCGCGCTCTGTCGCCTCGCGCGCAGAGAGCTATCTGAAATTCACGGGACTCGGAGACACTGCTTACTTTGGTCCCGAAGCGGAGTTCTTCGTTTTCGATTCGGTGAAGTTTCACAACGACCAGAACTCAGCCGGGTACACAGTTGATTCAGACGAAGGACACTGGAACAGCGGACGCTCCGCAGACGAGTTTAGCGGTTCTAACTTAGGCTATCGCATTCGCGCTAAAGAGGGCTACGTGCCCGTCCCGCCCACAGACTCTTTGAGCGACCTGCGCTCGGAGATTTCTCTGACGCTCGCGGAGTGCGGCATCAACGTCGAATGCCATCACCACGAAGTCGCCACCGCCGGACAGTGTGAAATTGATTTTCGCTACTCGACGCTCTTAGGCACAGCCGACAACCTGCAAATCTTCAAGTACGTCGTGCGCAACACGGCCTACCGCTACGGCAAGGCCGCGACCTTCATGCCCAAGCCGCTCTACGGCGACAACGGCTCAGGGATGCACTGCCATCAATCCCTGTGGAAAGATGAGAAGCCGCTCTTCGCGGGCAACGGCTACGCGGGACTCTCAGACATGGCGCGCTTCTACATCGGCGGCTTATTGAAACACGCCGCGTCTGTCGTAGCCTTCGCCGCGCCGACCACGAACAGTTACAAGCGACTTGTGCCCGGCTTTGAAGCTCCGGTCAATCTCGCTTACTCCGCGCGCAATCGTTCGGCGGCAATTCGCATCCCGATGTTCTCGACCAATCCGAAACTCAAGCGTCTTGAATTTCGCCCGCCCGACCCGTCGTGCAACGCATACCTTGCGTTCTCCTCGATGCTGCTCGCCGGACTCGACGGCATACAGAATCGCATTGATCCGGGCGAGCCGCTCGACAAAGACATCTACGATCTCTCGCCGGAAGCTTTGAAGAACGTGCCTTCGTTACCGGGTTCTTTGGACGAATCTTTGAAAGCTTTGGAAGCAGATCACGATTTCCTGCTCAAAGGCGATGTCTTCACGCCGCAGGTCATCGAACGCTGGATCAGCTACAAACGCGAGAAGGAGATTCAGCCGCTTCGTATGCGCCCGCATCCGTTAGAGTTCAGCATGTACTTCGACATCTAAAAAGATTGGGGAAAGGAAAAGGGGTAAAAGGGGAAGAGGGGAAAAGGGTAAAAGGAAGAAGAGCAAGCTCAATTGGTACGCTGCTGTTCTTCCCTTTCCCCTCTTCCCCTTTTACCCTTTTCCCCCAAATGTTTTTTATGGACATTCAACCCGTCATACTTGAAGGGCAGCATGTGCGCCTTGAGCCTCTGTCTCTGGACCACCACGCGCAGTTGTGTGAAGTCGGGCTTGACCCGGACCTCTGGCGTTGGACGACGAATTTCATACGCACGCCGGAAGATTTGCGCGACTATATGCAGGTCGCACTCAAAGATCAGGAGGAAGGAAGGTCTGTGCCTTTCGCCACCGTCCTGCAATCGAGCGGGCGAGCCATCGGCAGCACGCGCTACTGCTATATTGAGTGCGCGCATCGCCGCGTCGAAATCGGCTTCACGTGGATTGGCGCACCGTGGCAACGCACGATGGTCAACACGGAAGCCAAGTATCTACAGTTCCGCCATGCCTTCGAGAATCTGGGCTGCATCCGCGTCGAGCTTAAAACCGATTCTCTGAACGAGCGTTCACGCAAAGCGATCCTTCGCATCGGCGCGAAAGAAGAGGGCACGCTGCGCAATCACATGATTACCTATGAGGGACGCCTGCGCCACTCCGTCTATTACAGCGTGATTGAGAGCGAATGGCCTGCGGTCAAAGCCGCGCTGGAAGAAAAACTCGCGCAACCGCCAACAAGTCAGAACCGCCTGCGGTAGCGGGCGGGTGATGATGCAAAGGCAAAAGGCAAAAGGTAAAGGGCAAAAGTGTGGGGAAACCACCTTTAATCAAGAAGTGGTTCTGCTGCCTCACTTTTTCCTTTTTCCCTTTGCCTTTTGCCTTCTTTCACCCGCCCGCTACCGCAGGCGGTTCTGACTTTTACTGGAATTTGTAACTAGCCTTGCAAAACGACACGCGGGTTGAGGTGGTATAGTTAGCCACCATCAAGTTGCCGTCTTTCCCAAGCAGGAAGGCTACGTTCGCCGCATTGCCGTTGACTTTAGCTTTAATGAAGTTGGTCCCGGCCTGCTCCACCGTCATGTTTGCCACCTGCATGTTCTCGACATACATCAATCCACGGTCCAGCTTTCCATCAACCTCATAGACGATGAAGTAGAGAGATTGATTCTTGTCCGTGCAGCGATACATGTGAGCCTTTTGGTCCGGCATCGGCTTCGTTGTCTTCTCTCTGCGGCTGATGGCGAATACTGTTGTCGCCAACAGCATCGCGGCGATGATTGTCCCTAAGAGGATTCTTCTTTGCATTGTCATCTTCTCCTTTTGAGTTGGTCAGGCGTTATCTTGAATTCAAGCGGAAAGTAATCTGGCTGATGCTCTCGCGCCTGATAAATTGAGTTTGCCGTACAGGTGATTACCGGCAAATGGTTTGATCTGGCGGCAGTCTCATCGAATTAGAATCGGTGAGCTTATGCGCTGGCTTACGTCCTTGATAGCCGCGTAATATATCACTACTTTGGCTGAACTCAATGAGAAAATCGAATCTCTCCTGCAC
>JBAWGU010000678.1:0-4607 GCA_049593215.1 Pyrinomonadaceae bacterium | reverse complement strand
GTCCTGACAGATTTGAAATCTTATTTTCTGACGACGGTCTCGCGCTCGCTTACCACAGTCGAGTTGCGTGAACGCCCGCGTGAAGCCAGGAAAATAATCGCCAGCAGAGCGATGAGTCCGATGGCTCCTAAAGCGAGCCAGAGCGGGTCAACGGAATTCGTTGTTTTGGTGACAGTGGTCGGCTGGCTCGTCTGAGCAGGCGCGGTCTGGGTCGTGCTTGTAGTCGTCGTAGATTTCGTTGACTGTGCGTTGGTGGAGCCGCTTGATTGCGTGCTGTTCGCGTTGTCCTGTGCAAGCGCAGGCGCGACATAAGGCGCGACGCCGAACACGCCAAGCAGCGCAAGGGCTATCATCAATGATACAAGTTTGAATTTCATGCTTCTTCTCCTTAACAAAATGAAGTGATTCGATACAGATTACGAGGGCCACACAGGAGATTGGCGATTTTCGTGCCAGTCATTCGCGCGAGGACTAAAAAAAGTGTGCGCGGTTGTGCTTAAAATCTTGCCGCGCGACATGCTCTAGTGCTAACTTAGGCGGCACAACAGGAGCGAAGAATATGAAACATTATGCTATCCGTCTCATCGTCGCCCTTTGCACCTTTATCATTGGGCTAACCACTTCTTCCGTTCTCAACCCCTTCCACTCTACGAGCGTCTCGAACGTCAATGCCGAGCGAGAAGTTCTGCAAGTGGAGCGCGAATACATTCGGGCTAACCTTGACCGCGATACAGATACTCTGGACAGCATCCTCGCTGACGAGTTTACAATCGAGCGTGGTGATGGCCGCATCAGCAACAAGGCGCGGCGATTAGCTCTGCTCGAAAATCCCGACTTTGCTTTTGAAGCCATCAGCACAGATAACGTGCAGGTCGAAGTCAATGGAGACAAAGCAACAGTGACAGGCGTGGCTGTGACAGAGATTCGCTATAAAGGCGAAGAGTCTGCCAGCCCGCCGTACAAATTCACGCGCGAATATGAGCGGCGTGACGGGCGCTGGCAAATCGTCTCCGTGCGAACGGCGCGCTGAAAAAGTGGACCTGAAGTGAAATCGGCTGAGTCTGAAGAATGGGCGCGGTAGTTGAAAGCTATCGCGCTTATTCGTTTTTAGAAACGGAGCGCGAAGAGGTTCTTGAAAATTCTGCTGATTAGCCCCTATCCGCCGCCGCTCGGAGGCGTCAGCGTTTTCACGAAGAGGCGCAAGCGTGCGCTTTCTGCCGAAGGCCATCAGGTGGACGTGCTCGACCCGACAAAGATGAGCGCGCCGCGCTATTTCTTCAAGCTCCTGCTGACGCGCTTCAAAAGCTACGACCTCATCTCCGTCAACGTCTATTCGCCTTACGTCTCGATGATTCTCTACGCGCTCGGCCTTGCGCGAAAAGTGGAAGTGATAGACCACAACTGGCGGCAGTTGGAGCATTGGGGAAAGATGAAGCGGCGAATTTACAGCCACGTCCTGAGCCGCAGCAAAGAGTTGATTTTGATGGGAGAGCATCTGCGCGATTATTACGCAGCGCACAATGTTGCGTTGCCTGAAAGAGTCAGCGTCAAAGATTCTTTCATCCCGCCGCCGCCCGAAGATGAAGAGTTGATTCTCAAAACCTATCCGCCGGACCTCCTCGCCTTCATCGCGCAGCGTCGCCCTCTCATCATCGCCAACGCGCCGCGCATAGTCTTCTACAAAGACGTTGACCTCTACGCGCTAGACATGTGCGTCCATCTCGTCGCATCTCTCAAGCAGGAGTTTGCAAACGTCTGCCTGCTCTTCGCGCTCGCGGAAATCGGAGACGAAGAATATTTCGCGCAGATCAACCGTCTCGTTGACAAGCTCTCAATCAGAGAGAATTTCTCATTCCTGATTGGTCAAAAAGAATTGTGGCCGCTCTTCCGTGAAGCAGACCTGATGGTGCGCCCGACAAACACGGATGGCATCAGCGTGAGCGTCGCCGAAGCTCTCTACTTCGGATGCCCTGCGGTTGCGAGCGATGCTGTCGAGAGACCTGCCGGGACAATCATCTTTCGCAATCGTGACGGGGAAGATTTCCTGCGTAAATGTGAAGAGGCATTGAATACGGGAAGGCGTACAACCAGCTTTTAACTTTCTGCTTGAATGAAAGGAACGGAGCGATTCACCGCAGAGGCGCAGAGGACTCGCAGAGATAGCACAGAGGATAGAATAGCTCTCAACATCTCTGCGTAAACTCTGCTAAGACTCTGCGCCTCTGCGGTGAATCATATTCACAACACATTCAACTAAAAGGCTCCCTATAACGATTGATACTGTCTGCGTCTCTCTTCCTCAACCTCTTCTACATCCTGCGCGGGCGTCTCTCTCGTTCTGACTCCGATTGTTCTCAGCAGCTTCTCCAAATTCTCTTCCGCCTCGCGTCTGTATAACTCTGACCAGATTTGCACGCCATGAGCATCTCTTTCAAAGAGTGCGGCTTTGATCTGGCGAATCAGTTCCGGCTCGTCTCCGTAATTGTAGAGCCGCATTCCGCGCGTCTCGCCTGCTGTCGTTGCAACCACAGGAAGCCCGCACCAGATCGCCTCTATGCGCGAGATGCCGTAGCTCTCGTGGCCGAACGCGCGGACGAAGAGATTGCTCTTCTTCAGTATCTGATAGACATCCCTGTTGGGAACATTCTCTAAAACCGTAATCCAATCTCTATCACGCAACACTCCTTTACGATAATCTTCCTCGCGCGCGAAAGTGCCGTCGAGGAGGATGAGGCCGAGGTCTTCTCCCGTCTCGACGCGAATCTTTTCAACTGCACCGGCGACGTGATGGAACCCGTAACTCGGAATGAAAACGCCAATCGAGCAGACGCGCCGTTTGTGCCGCAGGTAAGGCGCGAGAATTTTTTCAGTCTCTGCGGGAAGCTGTGCGTTGAAAGAGCGATGAGAGCTTGGGACCAGACACGGAATCATCGTGATATTTTGTTTGACTCTAATCTCATCGCGCAGCCAGTCTGAGAGGTCTTCGCTGACGACTATAAATTCCGTGACGGAGTTGATTGAGATTCTAAAGAGCAGGCGGCGCAGAAAATTAAAGTCGGGGTAACGCGAAGGAAGCGAGCCGTCATGTATGATCTTAAACCACTCGAAGCGCAGCGCGAGTTTGAGCAAGGCCCAGACGGGAACAAGCAGGCTCGGGTACTCTATTAAAAAGTGTGCGCTGTCAACGATGCGCTTCCGCGCGCCCTCACGCAGCAGGAGCGGAACGATTTCGAGCCGCTTCTCTTTCATGAAATAAGCATGTTCGTCTTTCAGCTCGCGGTCTCCGAAGGTCCAGAGGCGTATGCCGCGATTGCGGAGCATGTCGAAGAGGTTGCTGATGAAGATGGAAACTCCGCCGTAGGGCGGCGGGTAAGGCCCCAGGAGGACGACTTTTCTGTTCATGTACGCAGCACATGATATGTTAGAGTGAACCGCAGTTCAAACGGATGGAACATGAGGACTCACATCAACTCTTAGAAGAACAGCAGCCTGCCGCGCCGAAAGTTTACGCCTTCGTGCCCTCTTACAACCACGCGCCGTTCGTAGAATCCTGCCTGCGCTCAATCATCAAACAGGCGCTCAAGCCAACGGAGCTACTCGTCATTGACGACGGCTCAACGGACGGCTCGCCGCAAATCATCGAGCGTATTCTGGAAGATTGCCCGTTCCCCTGCGAGTTAATCGTCAGAGCGAATCGTGGCCTCTGCGCGACTCTGAATGAAGGACTCGCTCGCTCGCGTGGAGATTATTTCGCTTATCTAGGCTCGGACGATCTCTGGCTCAACGGTTTTCTTGAGGCACGCACGGCTCTGCTCGAATCGCGCCCGCGCGCAACGCTCGCTTACGGCCACTGCTATTTGATTGATGAGCAGAGCCGCATCGTTGACTGCACGAATAAGTGGGCCACTTATTCGAACGGCGACGCGCGCAAGATGCTCTTGCAGACCACTGCGCCGATGAGTCCGACTGTGGTGTATCGCAGAAATGTTTTGGAGCGACACGGCTGGAACGAGAAAGCGCGGCTGGAAGATTACGATCTCTATTTACGCTTGTGCGTCGAAGGCGAGTTTGCTTTCGACCCGCAGATCTTGTCCGCGTGGCGGCTGCACGGGCGTAACACAAGCTGGAACCAAACAATGATGCTCGAAGAACAACTCGAAGCTCAACAGAGAGCGCGCGAGACTTTAGGCATCAGCCCCGAAGAGCTTGAAAAACTTCAGACCACGATTCGCTTCAACCGCGCGGAAGATTTTTTGCGAATCGGGCAGAAGGCCAAAGCTTTCAATCTCATCTCTCACAACATTGCCGGAGCAAACTCGCCGCGTCGCCTTGCGCGTATGCTGCTGCGATTGCTCATCCCCTTTCGACTGATTGAGTGGCGCAAAACAGTCTCGCATCGCCGCACCGCAAATGAGTACGGCATGATAGAGAAGTAACAAAGGGCGGGAGAATTTGTTTTGTCTTAGATTTCTTTAGGGTCTATCCAATCTTGAAAGTGAAGCAAGGGGCGATTCACCGCAGAGGCGCAGAGACGAGCGCAGAGTTTACGCAGAGAGGTTGAATGCTTAACTCTCTGCGCTTCCTCTGCGCGCCTGCTCTCTGCGCCT
>JBAWGU010000677.1:0-3298 GCA_049593215.1 Pyrinomonadaceae bacterium | reverse complement strand
GGCTTGCATCTGCGCGACGGCTCGCGCGTGGCAATCATTGGCGGTGGACCGGGCGGCACATCATGCGCGATACGCCTGCTGCGCAACGCGAAACAGCGCGGCATCAATCTTCGCGTAGTGATTTACGAACCAAAGCATTTTCCGCGTCATCACAATCCCTGCATCGGCGTGCTCGCGCCTCCGACCGCAGATCTCTTGAAAGAGAGATTGGAGATAGACCTGCCCGCACGCCTTATCAAACGCACGATTAAAGGTTATCGCTTGCATGGAGACCGCAACGAAATTGAACTTCGTGCGCCGACAACGGATGAGCCTTCGTTGATGGTCTCGCGCTCGGAGTTTGACGAGTTGTTGCTGGAACGTGCCCGGAGCGCGGGCGCGGAAGTCATCGGGGATCGCGTCACGGGTCTTGAGTTTCATCCGGACAATCTTGAGCATCCTGTGCGCGTCTATTCCGAAGGCGCGTCGCGCTCCGCAGACATGATTGTGGCCGCGTGCGGGCTTGATGACGGGATGCTCTCCGTGCTCGAACAGGTCAGCCCGCGACGTGCGCGTTACAGACGCCCGCGCGAGTACATGCACTCCTGCATCGTCAAGCTGCCTTGCGACGAACGCTACATCGAAACGCGATTGGGCGGCGAGATACACGCGTTCCTCCTGAGCGATCTGCCGCGCATAGAGTTTGGCGCAATCACGCCGAAGCTGGACCACGTTATCGTCAACATCATGGGCCACCGCGTGCGCTCAACGGACATGGAAGATTTTCTGCTGCACAGGAGAGTGCGCACGCTCCTGCCGCGTTTCAGCTTGAAGCAATTAGATTACTACGAAGGACGCGCGCCCGTGCGCCATGCGCGCCACGTCTCTTGGGATCGCTTCGTCGCGGTTGGAGACGCGACTGGCTGGCTGCGGCCTCTGAAAGGCATGGGCATCACGACGGCGATTCAGACGGGCACTGCCGCCGCAGACGTGATGATTGAGCGCGGCATTGACGGCGTGGCCTTAGAAGCCTACGCCTATCGCCTACGCATCCTCACGGAAGATCATCGTCATGGAAGATTGCTGCGCCGCCTCTGTCGCACGGGGATGACGACGGGCGTGATGGACGGCATCATCGAGTTGGCGAAGACGAATGAAGACCTCTACGAAATACTCTACAACGTCATCTCAGGCCGACACTCCTATCGCCGCATCGCGCACGACCTGCTGCGCACCGCGCTGGTCCTTAAGATGAGCGCGCTCACACTCAAGCGCGTACTGCGCCCTGCCGGTTGATGGATTACATCTCAAGTATGAGAGCGCAAGGTTTATCTTCCCAAAAACGGCTAAACTGTGTTATAGACGCTCAAATATTCTAAGCAACTTAAGACGGTCGGGGACGGGCAAAACAAAACTCAGGTGGGGGGAGGTACTCATTGCCCTTAAGGAAAACTACATTCACAAAGCGGGCTTTGTTGTCTCGCGCGGCGGGGTTGATGCTCTTTGCGCTGGTCCTGCATATCTGCATGAGCAACGCACAGGCGCAGACGCGGCTGCTGCCCGCGCCGAAATCCGACGTGCAGGAATGGAACGAGGTTCAACTCGCAGTGCCTTTGAACAGCAACGTTGATTTCGTCCTGAGCGGGACGCTGCGCTTCGGTCGCCACGTCTCGCGCGCCGTTGACGAGCGCATCGGCGTTGCCTTCCAAATCAAACCCGGCAAGAAGATTGGCAAGTATCTCTCCTTCGCTCCCGGCTATCTGCACATCGGGATGCAGCCGACGGAAGGGCGCTTTACAGATGAGGAGCGTCTCTCCTTGCCCATCACCGTGCGCTTTAACGCGGGCGGCTGGACCATCAGCGAGCGCAATCTCTTCGAGCGTCGCTTCAGACGCCCGCAGGTCAACGCTACGCGCTATCGCAACCGCTTGCAGTTTGAGCATCCGGTCAAACTCGCTGACCAGAAGCTCACGTTCTTTACTGCCGACGAAGTGTTCTACGATTGGAGCGTCAACCTTTGGGTGCGCAACCGTTTCACCGCCGGTCTCAGCAAAAAATTCAACAAGCATTTCACAGGCGACATCTATTACCTGAGACAAAATGATGGCCGCTCGCGCCCCGGCGACCTGCACGTCATCGGCACAACTATTAGACTCCGCACAGGATGAAAACCCTCTCGCCGAATCGAGCCACATCGAAAGGCAAAGGAGGCTGCGATGAAGAGCCACAACACATTACTTCACTCGCCCGGCAAAAGCGGACGACACGTGAGCGCGCTTCTCATCTTCGCTCTGAGCGCGTTGCTTTTGGGCAGCAGTTGCCTGCCGCAAAATTCAACTACAGTTAATACAGGCGGGCAGAACATCACGGTCTATGGCTTCTCCGTCATGAAAGAGTCGCTTGAGAAAGCAATCTTTCCGGCGTTTGCTGCGAAGTGGAAGCAGGAACATGGAGAAGACGTTCATTTCACTTCATCCTTCGCCGGATCAGAGACGGTCACAAACCAGATTCTGCAAGGCGTCGGCGCAGAGGTTGCCATCCTTTCCATCGAGCGCGATGTTGAGCGTTTGAAGCAGGGCGGCGCAGTCACCGCCGACTGGCATCAACTGCCCAATCAGGGCATCGTCAACAAAACTCCTTTCGTCATCCTCGTCCGCAAAGGAAACCCGAAAGGCATCAAAGATTTTCCAGACCTCGCTAAGGCGGGAATAAAACTGATTCACCCTGACCCTGTTAGCTCAGGCGGCGCGATGTGGTCCGTGCTCGCCATCTACGGCTCCGAGCTTATCAAATCAGAGAAGCAGACAGGCACGCGCGACGAGAAGCGCGCAGGCGAGATGTTGAAAGCCATCTGGAAGAACGTCATCTCGACGCCCGGCTCTGCGCGAGAGGCGCGCACGCAATTTGAGACGGGCTTTGGCGATGCGCTCATTACTTACGAACTCGACGGCCTACTGATGAAGCAGGGAAATCCGAACATCGAACTCGTCATCCCGGAAGCGACAATCTTCAGCGAGCATCCGGCGGTCGCCATTGACCGCAACATCAAGCCTGAGAAACGCGCCCTCATCAACGCCTTCATACAGTATCTCTGGAGCGAAGAGGCGCAACAGGCTTTCGTCAAATTCCATTTCCGCTCCGTCACCGACGATTCACTCAACGACGCCAACAAAGAGTTTGCTGAGATCAAATGGCCGTTCTACGTGAAAGACCTCGGCGGCTGGTCAAAGGCTTATCCCGACATCATAGAAAAAGTCTGGCGCGACCAAGCTCAAAAAGCTAAATGAAGTTTCGAGTTTCGAGTTCCGGGTTTCGAGTT
>JBAWGU010000676.1:0-2528 GCA_049593215.1 Pyrinomonadaceae bacterium | reverse complement strand
ACCGCAGGCGGTTCTGACCCAATACGCCTTTACTCCCACTTAATTTTGTTCGAGTAATCTTTTAACACACGTGCGACGCGATGATGAAGCGCACGCTTGCGGCGAGCGCGGCGCGGCGCGTATAGTTTTGCCCTCAACACTAAAATCCGTAGCAACGCAATTTTGAAGATTGTTCCTGAAAGGAGAGAACGAAAGATGAGCAACACTCTCAAGCGTAAAGAGTCTAAGGAAGAGGGCAATGCTGTTTCACGCAGAAAATTTCTTGAGCGCACGGCGACCGTTGGCGGCGCAGCCTTGATTTCAACCGTCGCGGCAAACGCGCAGGGTGACGACAAGTCAGTTTCTAACAGTCGCACTCAAACAGCTCTGCGCGGCGAGATGACCGAATACAAGAGCGGCGATTTAACCATCCCCGCATACTTTGTGCGGCCTGCTAAAAAGGGCGACGCGCCCGCAGTGCTTGTCATACACGAAGTCTTCGGCCTCAACGATCACATCAAATCTATCGCCGACCGCTTTGCCGCCGCAGGCTACAACGCGCTCGCTCCAAACTTCTTTGTGCGCGCTTCAACTCCGCCGCCGCAAGATGACAAGGACATGGCCGCGATTCGCAAAGCTGCCAGCAGCATTCCGAATGAAGCCGCTATTAAAGACATGCAGGCCGCGCTCGACCATCTCAAAACAATCAAGGGCGTGCGCAAGCGTTTCGCCTCCATAGGCTTCTGCATGGGCGGCGGCTTCTCTTATCAAATCGCCACGCACACCAGAGACCTCGCGTGCGCGGCAATCTTCTACGGGCGCACGCCTGTCGAGCTTGCGCCGCAAGTCTCCTGCCCAATCGTCGGCAGCTTCGGCGGCAAGGATCAGGGCATCCCGCCTGAGAAAGTTAAAGAGCTTGAAGAAGCGTTGAAGAAGGCTGGCAAGATTGCTGACCTTAAAATTTACCCGGACGCCGGACACGGCTTCTTCAACGACACGCGCCCGACGGCCTACAATGCGGAAGCCGCCGCAGACGCATGGCAACGCACGCTCAGCTTTTTCAGGAAATATTTGAAAGGGTAAAAGCAGTGGTCAGTAATCAGTAATCAGTAGTCAGTAATCAGTTATCAGCTTATTGATTGAATGATGATGAAAGGTGCGTTGTTCTTTCAATAGCTCACTTCTCATCATGCTTTTGCTGACTACTGATTACTGATTACTGACCACTGATTACTGTTTCCAAAGGAGAGTCTATGACTTTGAATGGATGCGCGACGTTGGAAGGGACGGCGCGTTATCGTGATCGTTTCAAGGAGAGCGCGGACGAGAAACATTTTCGTCTGGAACAAAATCTGTGGCTCTCTTCCATCGGCATCGGAACCTACTTGGGCGATTGGGACGCGGAGACTGACGAGCGCTACGCGGATGCCATCCTGCGCGCCGTCGAGCTTGGCGTGAATGTGATAGACACTGCGGCCAACTATCGCTTTCAAAGAAGCGAGCGTTCCATCGGCGTTGCGTTGCAGCGTTTGGCGGAAGAAGGTTATGCGCGCGAAGAGTTAATCATCTGCACGAAGGGCGGCTACCTGCCTTTTGACGGCGAGCCGCCGCGAGACGCGCGCCGCTACGTGCAGGAGACTTTTGTGCGGACAGGCATCGCCAAGCTCACGGATATTGTCGGCGGTAGCCACTGCATGGCCCCCGCTTACTTGCAGAGCCAGATAGACCAGTCGCTTCGCAACATGGACATCAGTTGCGTTGATGTCTATTACATACACAACCCCGAATCGCAACTCTCAGCCGTCTCGCGCGAAGAGTTTGAAACGCGCCTACGCTCGGCCTTTGAGCTTTTGGAACAGAACATCGCGGGAGACAAAATCAAACGCTACGGCGCGGCGACATGGAACGGCTTTCGCGTCGCGCCCGATAAGCGCGAGCATCTTTCGCTTGAGCGCATCGTCGAGATCGCGCGCGAGGTCGGAGGCGACTCGCACGGCTTTCGTTTCATTCAACTGCCGTTCAACCTTGCGATGCCCGAAGCTCTCGTCCAAAACAACCAGCAGCTTGGCGACGATTACGTCAACGTGCTCGATGCCGCAGCCGCGCTCGGCATCACGGTCGTGGCAAGCGCATCCATCCTGCAAGGCAAAGTCGCGCACGGCCTCTCGGAAGCGATACGCGAGCCGCTCGGCTCTCTCGCAACAGACGCGCAGACAGGAATCCAATTTGTACGCTCCACGCCCGGCATCACCACCGCGCTGACAGGCATGAGCCGCCGCGCGCACGTCGAAGAGAACATGCAACTCGCGCGCGTCGCTCCGACACCTGCGGAAGACTATCAGCGCCTCTTCACCCAAAACGGAGAATAGAGGACCAAATGGCCCAAAAAGATTTCAACTCATTTGAGGAGTTCTGGCCCCACTACGTCGCGGAGCACAGCAAGCCCGCGACGCGCACTCTTCATCTCGTAGGAACAACCGCGGGCCTCGCGTGCGCCGCCGCACTGCTTGCGCGCCGTCGTTGGCGACTGCTCCCGCTCGCCTTCATCC
>JBAWGU010000675.1:0-5716 GCA_049593215.1 Pyrinomonadaceae bacterium | reverse complement strand
GCGCTGCCCTGTGCGATTGAACCGCGCCCCTGCGGGGCTTCGCTTGTCGTTAATTTCTTATGTCCAACTCACGTCTTCTTAGACTTTTTGTTGACTTCTACAAATCACTTCTTTAGTATGCGCACCCATACTGAGTTTGCGGCTCCTGATTGAGGAGAGTCAGCAACCAGTTAATTCAATTTCATCCACAGGTTAATGGTCCTACGCAGAGCTTTCCGGTAAGTCACTCCGCCAGTATCCCGGTGCTTACCACGCACGAACCCGGGGGTTATCAGTTCGGGGAATCTTCACCCCCGATTAGCTGTCCAGTAATAAAGAAGTAAGAGGCCAGTATTTCAACTTAAAGGTTGGTGCAGACATTCGCTGAAAGATCAAGGGGTCAAAAGCAGCGTGTGCGCGCCCGTGCCGGTTAGCGCGGAAAACTCTTTCACATTCGGATCGGCAATTCACGTCCACGAAGATTAAAGGAGACCTGTCATGAAAAGCTCGTCCAACAGTTTCTTCAATACTAAATTCAATGCTCGTCTTTTCGCAGGCTTGATAACTCTTTTGGCCGCGCTCATGCTCATGAGCGTGAGGGCCTTCATGCAGGAACAGGTGTCTCCGGCAGCTAATACCGCAGTGGAGCAGTTGCAAACGCGCCCGGAGTCGCAGCAGATAAGGACGCCGCTTGGCCCCGGCGTCGCGCTCACTTACCCGGAGATGGACGTAGATGCCCAGCCCGCCGCAGTCGCACCGCCGAATCAACCGAACAATGACAATGAAAAATTATTTATCGAAGCCGGGCAGCAAACTTCGCCCCCCAGGCTCAGTCCGGCTTCGGTTATTACGTGCAACGGCGCGGGCGGAAACTGGAGTGCAGCAGGGACATGGACGGGCGGTGTGCCGACTGGTGCCGATGATGTGACAATCCAGAGCGGTTGCACAGTCACCATTGATACACCCGCCGTCGCCTTGAGCGTCAACGTGCAGAGCGGAGGCGTTTTGCAGTATGACAGCGGCGCTACCAGAACTTTGACGGTCGGGCAATCGGTCACAATTGATTCGGGCGGCACATTCCAATCCGCCGCCACAGGCACAGTCACGAATCACCTTCTCTCTGTCGGAGGCAATTTAACCAATAACGGCACGCTGGACTTCAGCACTAACGCCAATACTGCCGGGGCCGACATCACCTTCGCAGGCCCTACGGCCAGCACGTTCGGCGGCTCAGGAGCAACAACGGACATCAGGACGATAACAGTCATCAAGCCCGCTTCTACTGTCGAAGTGACGACGACGAACTTCACGGTGCAGGGCACAACGACAGACGGCGCGCCGATGGCCTTTGCAACTCTGACCTTAGGCACGTTGAAAATTTCAGGCTCGTTTACCGTGACGGGAAGAGTTTTCACTGCCGCAGGCTACACGATTCCTGTGGGCGCAGGATTCTGGCTCAACAATCCGAACTTTACAGTCGCAGGCCAGGCTGGTTCGCCGACTAATAACGGCGTGCTGCGCGTGAGTGCGGGCACATTCAACATGGGCACAGTCGGCACGAACGTGATGGGCGCGGGCGCAGGCGCGATTTTTGACATCTCAGGCGGCACAATGAACGTCTCCGGACGCCTTACTTCGGCGAGCGCCGTCACCTACACGCAGTCGGCTGGCACAGTCAACATCTGCACGGCGGGCGGCTGCACGACCTCGCCCTCCTTCGGCTTCACCTCGACGCTGCCGACTAACGTCATGAACATGTCCGGCGGCACGATCAACATGGTGAACAGCAACACGCTCACCACCGCCGATTACAACCAGCAGGGCACGATCAATTTCACGGGCGGCACGGTGCAGTTCGGCACTGCCGCTACCACCGGCAACTTCAACTTCCGTATGCAGGGCAACGCTCCGAACGTGGTGATTGACAACACCACTAACAATAAGATTTTGTTCCTTAGCGCCACGAGCTATGTTTACGGTAACTTCACCGTCTCGACAGGTACAACACTGAGACTTAACAATGTCATCCTGAACATGCTCGGCAGTACCTTCACCAATAACGGCACTGTGACGGATGGTCTCACCTCGGGGTTTACAACAAGTCGTTTACAGTTTTCGGGAGCGGTGGCGCAGACCTATACGGGCACGGGAACAATGGGCACCGCAGCCGATCCGATCTTTGGCTTCTCAGTCATCAACCGCGGCAGCGGCGTGACTATTGATCCTTCGGTAAGTCTTATTAATGTGGCTCGCCTGCTCGCCTTCAGCGGCTCGCTCATCAATACGAATAAGATCAATCTACTTCAGGTCGGTACGAACGTTATGGTGATCCAGCGCGGGGGTGTACCCTATCTCCCGACAGGCACCATCGATGTCGCGCCAACGATTCCGATACCGACTTTCCTGATCCTGGTTTACTCCCAGGCAACCACTCCCACCACCACAGGCGTTGAGATTCCGGCCAGCCGCACCATACGGAGCTTACAGGAGTTCAATACCAATGGAGTGACGCTGGCTGGCGGCCCGTTAACATCAACCGGCACTGGCGGAGCCGCGCCCGACTCGCTTGGGCTTTTGCTTGGTGGCACAACCGCCGGAGTCGCCGGAGGCCCTTTGAATACCAGTGCTGCCAACCTTCTAACTATTGCCTCCCCACTTACCGGCGCTTTGTTGGGCGGTTCTGAGAACTCTTATGTGAACGGGCCTATCGCCCGCGTGCTGCCAGCAAGCCTGGCATCGGGCAGCACCTATGTCTTCCCCGTCGGCAAGTCAATGTACAAAGGGTTCGAGTTGGTCAATCCGACCACGAATGCAGGCGGCACTGTCACCGTGCAGGCCGAAGTGTTCGACGCAGATTCAGGCGGCACGAACGGCGCTGGACTTGACGGCATCAATCACAACCGCTACTGGAATGCTCAGATCATTTCGGGCGCAGCAAACTTTACCAACAGCAGCGTGCGCGTGACCGAGTTGAACTCGACCGGCAATGCGCTCGGCCAGTCGGCAACACAAGGAGGCGCATACGCTTCCGTCGGCGGCACGCTCGCGGCGGCCACTGTCCAATCATTGGCAGCCACCACCCCGTTAGGATTCTTCGCGGTTGGTCGCCTTACGGGCACGACGACCTTCCCCGGCGGCACCTACACCGTCGGCACGGGCGGCACCTACACGAACCTGACGGCGGCAATGGCAGACCTGAGCGGCAAGCTCATCACGGGTCCCATCGTCTATAGCCTGCTTGCGACCTACACCTCTGCGGGCGAAACATTCCCGATTGTCGTTCCGCGCAACGGCGGCTCCAACGCCTCGAATACGATCACGATCAAGCCCGCGTCTGGCGTGACCGCGACCATCAGCGGCACGTCAACAAGCATGTTACGAATCAACGATTCCTACGTGACCATAGACGGCTCGAACACTGTTGGCGGCACGACGCGCGACCTGACGATCCAGAATAACAGCAACGCGATCAACACGGCTGCCATTTGGGTCTCAAGCCAAGGCACCAGCGCCGGAGCGACCAACGTCACGCTCAAGAACATGAACATCAGGTCGAACGGCGGCGGAGCCAGTGCTACCACAACCATCTTCGGCATCTTCGCAGGCGGCACTGCTGTCGGCACGAACGGCGACAACAACGATTTTCTGACCATTCAGAACAACAGCATAGACACAGCCGCCGAAGCCATCGCCGTCCGCGCTCTCAACGTACTCAACGGCGTGGCCTACGGCTTGAACATCAACAACAACCTGATCGGCAGCAGCACCCCTGCCAACTTTGTGACCTTCCGGGGCATAGAGATTATCGGCGCGGTTGTGCCCTATATCACCAAGAACGAAATCTTCAACCAGCAGACCACGACTGTTGCTAACAACATCGCAGGCATAGAACTTGGCTCGACTGTCTACTACGCACAGGTCACCAGGAATAAGGTCCATGACATCGTTAATAACGAACCCACTCAGTGGGGCGCATTCGGCATATCCATCTCCACCAGCACCAACAACTTCGGCAACTCGATCATCAACAACGCCATCTGGTCCATCTCGTCCTTCGGCTTCAGCACCTCCACCGTCAGCTTCGACCCGGTTGGCATTCACATCACGGGCGGCGCAGGCCACAAGGTCTATTTCAACAGCGTCAACATGACCGGCACGAAAAGCGTCGCCAGCAACAGCGCAGCCTTCGCCGCCGATTCGACGACCGATCAGGGTCTTGACCTGCGCGACAATGTTTTCGCAAATGCCATCACCGGTCCGGCGGGCAGCAAAGCCTACGCGTCCTTCGTCACCACCGCCACTGCCTTCGGCACTTCGGCCAACATCGGCTTCGGCACGATCAACTACAACGACTACTATTCGACGGGCACGGGCAATGTCGCTAACTTCCTAAACTTCTACGGTGTTGACCACACCACGCTGACCGCATGGCGCTCGTCAACTCAGAACGATGTCAACTCGCTTAGCGTTGACCCGCAGTTCATCTCTGCCAGCAACCTTGACCTGCCGGGTGCCTCGCCTATGGTCGGAGCGGGACAGACCATTGCTGGCGTCACCTTCGATATTCTCGGCAGAGGACGCGCTAACCCACCCACCATCGGCGCTTATGAGCCACTGGGCTTACCCACCGCAGCGCCTGCGAATATCATGGGGCTAGTGACGACTGGCGACGGCGCTCCGCTCGGAGGCGTCGTGATGACGCTCAACAGCAGCGACGGTGAACGCACCACGATCACGAGCGCCTCTGGCCGTTACTTGTTCGACAACGTTTCGGTCGGTCAGCTCTACCTGCTCACGCCGATGCGCGTCAACTACAACTTCAGCCCCGGCGTACAGTCCTTCAGCCTCTTAGGCAACAAGACGGACGCAGACTTCACTGCCAACGCTACGGCAGTAGTCGGCAATCCGCTCGAAACTCATGATTTCTTCATACGTCAAAACTATCTGGATTTCATGGGCCGCGAGCCGGATCAGGGCGGATTGGATTTCTGGGGCGATAAGATAAAAGCTTGCGGCTCCGATAGCGCGTGCATACTCAGAGAGCGCATCAACATCTCTGCCGAGTTCTTCATGTCGCAGGAGTTTCAGGACACAGGCTCATACGTTTATCGCATGTATAGAGCTTCGTTCGGCGCGCATCCGACCTACGCGCAGTTCACGCCGGACCGCGCACGCGTTATCGGCGGCTCTGGTCTTGAGCAGAGCAAGCAACAGTTTGCAGATGAATGGGTCACACGCTCCCGGTTCCTGCAAGCCTACCCGTCAGGCATGACCGAACAGGAATTCATCAACAAACTGTTTGACACGGCGGGACTCGTGCCCTTCATCGCCGAGAGGCAGGCGTTCATCAACTCGATGCAGAGCGGACAGACACGCGCGCAGATTGTTCGCGGCGTCGCAGAGTTGGGCGCATTCAAAGCCAGAGAGTACAACTCAGGCTTCGTCCTCATGCAATACTTCGGCTACTTGAGGCGCGACCCGGATCAGGGCGGCTATGATTTCTGGCTCAACGTCCTCGATAACCGCGAGCCTAATAACTACAGAGGCATGGTCTGCTCTTTCCTGACCAGCGCCGAGTATCAACAGCGTTTCAGCTCAGTTGTCATACACTCAAACGCCGAGTGCGGACAATAAAGAGCAGGGATAAGGGATGAGGGCAGAGGGATGAAAGAAGAGCTATCAAAGATGAATAGTTCTTCTTTCATCCCTCATCCCTTTGCCCTCATCCCTGCTCTTC
>JBAWGU010000674.1:0-5667 GCA_049593215.1 Pyrinomonadaceae bacterium | reverse complement strand
GTGCAACACAGTTAGTTATTGAAGCTCTCTTTCATTGTGATTTTTAGCGGTACGCGCTTTGCCATGTCAGATAGCGTCTTCGATTTCAAGTAGAGTCGGCGCGCATCCGCAGCGTTGATGAAAGGTCAGAGGGAAAACTTCTTGGTCAAACAAACCACACTGGCTGGCGCAGTCTCAGCGAGCGGAGCGGGACTGCATTCGGACGCGACGGTCAACCTGCGTTTGCTGCCTGCGCCGCCTGATACGGGCTACGTCTTCATTCGCACGGACCTCGGCGGCTTTGAGATTCCCGCGAGCGTTGAGCTGATTGCGCATTGCAGTTATGCGACGACGCTCATGCGCACAGGCGTCGTGCTGGCAACGGTCGAGCACCTGCTGTCGGCTCTGCGCGGCGCGGGCGTGGACAACGCATTCATCGAAGTTGATAACCTTGAAATCCCCATCATGGACGGCTCGGCAGAAGCCTTCATAGAGATGATCGAGCGCACACGCATCGTCGAACAGCCGCGCACGCGCAAGGCTCTGCTCGTGCGCGAAAAGGTCACAGTCGAGCAAGGCAATCGCAGCATCCAGATAGAGCCTTCAGAGTCTTACGAGATTGATTGCATGATTGATTTCAAGCACCCTCTGATCGGCGTGCAGCATTATTTCTTTGAGATGAAGGACGGAGCGTTTGCGCGCGAGATTGCGGGAGCGCGAACCTTCGGCTTCACGGAAGAGATAGAAGCCCTGCGCAAAGCTAACCTGATTCGCGGCGGCTCGCTCGACAACGCCATCGTGCTCACTCCCGAAGGGATGCTCAACGAAACGGAGTTGCGATACGCAGACGAGTTTGTGCGCCACAAAATTCTGGACATCATAGGCGACCTTGCCCTTCTCGGAATGCCGCTGCTCGGACGCGTGCGCGCAGAACGTAGCGGCCACATCCTTCACGCCGCGCTGATGTCCAAACTCCTGCGCAACGACGCCGCATGGGAGATTATTGACGCGCCCGTCGGCGCAAGCCTCGCCCACGCGCTTTAATAAATGAAAAAGGGGAAGAGGGGAAGAGGTTAAAAGGGGAAAAGGAAAAAGCACGAGCTTGCTCATCAAGCTGCTTTTCTTCCTCTTCCCCTTTTCCCCTTTTACCCCTTTACCCCTGTCTTTTCATCAACGCGCCGCCTCAAACTCGTAAACAATGTGAAGATGTAACACGCCCGGCTCAATCTGCGGGCGCACTTCTCTCGCGCGCAATGTGATTGCGCCGCCCGCTGCTGCGACAGGCACACGCGCCGTCAGTTGCGACGCGGGCAAAATCTGAATCGGGTTGATCCGCTTATCCAGAGCATCCTGCACGAGCCGCACAATCACGCCATTCGTCACCGAAGGCACGCCGTTCAAATGTATGTCCCTGATAACAACGCGGCCAGAGAGCGTCTGCCGCTCCCTATCAAAATCGAGTAACATCGTCGTATCAGCCCACCCCCTGAAATTAAGACACCCCAGCAACGTCGAACTGTACGACCCCGAAAAAGCCACCGGCGCAACAATCCGTCCCTCCTCAAACCTCACAGCCGTCCTCACCCCATCCGCCTCACGCTCCAACACAATCACACTCCCACACTGCTGCCCACCCGCATGAGCGTCGGAACGCGCCAGAGCGTTTCTCTCATCCTTCTCCCGCTCAACGCTTGAGAGCGGAAACGAAGGAGCACGCAAGCCCTTGAACATCGTTTCAAGAAAGAGATTAAAGAACTGCTCCTGAATCGTCACCACCACTTCCGAAACACTCTGCGCGCCAACCTGTCTCTGGCGTCTCTCCGTTTGCGCGCGTGCGTCCAAACTTAACAGAGCCAGAATGATGAGAACTAAGCCTACACGTTTGCTCATAAGATTTAGATTTCCAAACTAGAATTTTAGGGGGGAAAGAGTCTTGATAATACTACAAATCAGCGTATCATCAGGATTGTCTCAAAGCTATTTCTCAAGAATGTCGCTCACAAAGATATGCCCCACCCAGTAATAATTAGTAGTACCGCGCGCGACTTGCCGGAGCATCGCAAAGAAGTGATGGATGCGTGTTTGCGGCAAGGCATGTTCCCTGTGATGATGGAGCATCTGCCTGCCAGCGATGCCGAAGCAATCTCAGCCTCGCTCAATCTGGTAGATGAAGCGGAAATTTATGTCGGCGTCTTTGCCCATCGCTACGGCTATGTGCCAAAGGAGAATAACCCTCAGAAAATTTCCGTCACCGAGATGGAATACAACCGCGCCGTCGAACGCAACATCCCGCGCCTGATCTTTGTGATGGACAAGACGCACCCACTCACGATTGATGATGTGGAACAGGGCGAAGGCGCAGTCAAGCTCAACGCATTCAAAGAGCGTATGCAAACAGAGAACATCGTCAACTTCTTCAACTCACCCGCAGACCTGCGCGCACACGTCATCAACAGTCTCTCACAGCTACGTCAACCCGACCTCACAACATTTCACTACGTCAGCGACATCCCTCAGCCTCCCGAAGCCTTCATCGCTCACCCTTACACGCTCCTGCAAACTCATCGTCTGGTCGGACGCCAACCCGAACTCAACCTGCTCACAGATTGGGTCGCCAAATCCGATACGGAAATCTACACGGCGCACATCCTCAACATCGTCGCCATCGGCGGACTCGGCAAGAGCGCCCTGACGTGGAAATGGTTCAACGACATCGCCCCGCAAGAGATGAAGCCGCTCGCGGGCCGCATGTGGTGGAGCTTTTACGAATCCGACGCAACCTTTGAAAACTTCGTCACCCGCGCTCTGGCATACGTCACACATCGCCCGCTTGATGAAGTGCAGCAGATTCCCGCGCCCGAACGCGAGTCGCAACTGCTCGCCGCGCTTGACCGTGCGCCATTCCTGCTTGTGCTTGATGGACTAGAGCGAATACTGATTGCGTATGCGCGTATGGACGCCGCGCGTCTTGAAGACAGTCAAGTAGGCAGTCAAAAGAATCTTCGTAAGACTGCCGACCCACGCGCAGGCCGCTTCTTAAAGAAGCTTGCGCAGGTCAAGAACTCGCGCATCCTTATAAGCACACGTCTTTATCCTGCCGAGCTTGAGACGGAAGCGGGAGACGCAATGCCAAATAGTTTCAGGCGCGATCTGACAGGTCTATCTGACGAAGATGCAGTTGAACTCTGGCGCGCATTTAAAGTCACAGGCTCACGTGACCTGTTGCTGCCGATTTTCGCTACCTTCGACAAACATCCTCTGCTCATTCAGGCATTGGCAGGAGAGGTAAAACGTTATCGCCGAGCACCGGGGAATTTTGAAGCATGGCGTAAGTCCAATCCGCGATTTGACCCGACTAAGTTCCCACGTTTACAGGATGCAATGAGTCATGTATTGGAATTCGCTCTGCGCGGGTTGGACATTAAAGCACGCAAGACGTTACAGATTATAGCCGCGTTTAGAATGCCTGCCACTTATGACACACTCACTACTCTTTTGGTCGGCAATAGTAAGATCCGCTTTGATATTCGCACTGGCAAGACTGTAACTGAAGAGGGAAAACTTTTTGATGAAGAAACATATTTGGTTGCTGCTCTAATAGAATTGGAAGATCGGGGACTGGTCGGCTGGGACAAGCGTGCCAACCGCTACGACCTGCATCCGCTTGTGCGCGGCGTGATGTGGAGCGCATTGGATGAGGGCAAGCGGCGCGAAGTCTATACGAGCCTGCGAGCGCACTTTGAAGCCTTGCCGATAATTGACGATTTTCTAAAAGTCAATAGTCTCGAAGCCCTCACACCTGCTATCGAATTGTACAATACGCTGATCGAGCTAGGACGATATGATGATGCTGGAGATATATTTTATGAGCGATTATATAAGCCTGCGCTCTATCGGCTGAGCGCTAATCGTCAAATGGTCGAGTTGATTCAGATGCTTTCTCCCGATGGATCGGATCAGTTACCGCGTTTGAGCAATCCATCCGCTCAAAGTTTCATGCTAAATGCACAAGCACAAGGCTACCAGTTCATTGGGCAGCCAAGGCAGGCAGCTTCTTTGTTTCGCCGTGCAAATACATTCGCCTCAGCTATGAAAGATGATAAGAACCTCCGCATTGGCTTGTGCAATTTGTCAGATACGTTGCGGGTGACAGGTGCTGTGTGTGAGTCTGAGGGTATTGCGCGTCGCGCGTTGCTTAGCATCCGTAAGGAGCGTGATAGCTATGCAGAAGCAATCATTCTAACTCGGCTTGGGTTGACGCTAACGGCGCGGAGTTTTGCAAACGAATCCGAGTTTGCTTTACAGCGATCATTGCGAATTTTTGTAGTGCGGGTTGATAGTCAAGGTCAATCTAATACCAATACTGAGCTTGCGCAGAAGGCATTGTGGCTTAGAGAGTTTGCTGTCGCGCTATTCTTTGCAAGCCGCGCGTGGGAGTTGGCTTGTGTTAATCAGTTAGAGGCCGATTTCATCCGCGCAGCACGACGGCAAGGCGAGGCGGCATTGGGATTGGATGATTTTGCTACTGCTGACGAGCGACTGCACCATGCGCTCACCCGCGCGCGGATGGTGAATTTGGTTGAAGAAGAACTCCCCGCATTGGTTGCATTGGCTGAGTTGCGACGGCGGCATGGGGATTTGGAGGGGGCGAGGGAGTTTCTGGATGATGTGTGGGAGGCGGCGGAGCATGGGCCGTATCCGTTGTTTCACGCCGATGCCTGCAATGTGTTGGCGCAGATTGAGCGGGATGCGGGGAATATGGAGAAGGCTGTGGAGACGGCGGAGCGGGCGTTTAGGTTGGCGTGGTGTGATGGGTCGCCGTTTGCTTATCATTGGGGGTTGGAGAAGGCGCGGGAGCATTTGAGGGAGTTGGGTGCGAGGGAGCCGGAGATGCCGCCGTTTGATGAGAGTAAGTTTGAGCCGATGCCGGAGGTGGAGATTGACCCGGAGGATGAGTTTCACGTGGGGAAGAAGGCTGATGAGTAAGCTGTCAGCGAGTAGATTGTCGGGCAGTGTTATGTATCCGCTCGCAGTGTTTCCTTCACAGACCGCTACGCACAATGTCGTGTAGGCGAATGAGGCCGACGCAAATCTTCTGTGAATCAACAACGGGGAGGACGTTGATTTGGGAGGCGCGGTCTTCCATGAGGCGGAGGGCGTCGTAGGCTAGGAGGTCGGGGGTGGCGACGACGGGGTTGCGGGTCATGATGGCGGCGCTGGTGAGGGTGGCGAGTTCGGCGGGATTGATTTTCTGTATGGCGCGGCGGAGGTCGCCGTCTGTGATGATGCCGAGGAGGTGACGGTCATCGTCAATGACGTTGACTGCGCCGAGGCCGCCGCGTGTGATGGCGGCGATGACTTCGAGCCATGCGGCTTCGGGGCCGATGGTGGGATTGCCGTTTTCTGTGTGCATCAGGTCTGCGACGCGCAGGGTGAGGCGTTTGCCGATTTGTCCGGCAGGATGATTGAGGGCGAAGTCGTCAGTAGTGAGTCCTTTGACCTGCATCAGGGTCATCGCGAGCGCATCGCCGATGACGAGTGCGACGGTGGTGCTGCAAGTCGGCGCGAGGTTGAGCGGGCAGGCTTCCTGATCTACGGAAGCGTCAAGCACAACGTCTGCGCGGCGTGCAAGGGTGGAGCGCAGGTTGCCGACCATGGCGATGATTGGCACGGCGCGTTGCTTGAGGT
>JBAWGU010000673.1:0-4724 GCA_049593215.1 Pyrinomonadaceae bacterium | reverse complement strand
TTAGCCATTTACTCATAGGAAAGTGCGCTCACGGCGTCGAGGTTTGCGGCGCGGACAGCAGGGTAGAGCGCGCCGAGTGCGCCGCCTGCGAGTCCGATGACGGCGGCGGTGACGGCCCATGACCAGCCGTACTCGAAGACGAGTCCATAGACGCGATGAATCAACAGCCCCGCCAGCATGGCGACAGTGAAGCCTGCGACGAGACCTATGACGCTAATCAGGATCGCTTCCTTCTCAATCGCGCCGATGATGAAACCGCGCGACGCGCCCATCGCTTTCAATATTCCAATCTCGCGCGTGCGCTCCGTAATCGTCGTGTACATCGCAAGCATCACGACGAGCGCGCTCACCAGCGCAGCCAACCCGACAAGCACGCGCAGGAAAACTCCGAGGTAAGGAATCCGCTTCTCAACGCTCGTGAACACGTCGCGCGTAAATTGAATCTTGTTGCCCGGCAACTCCTTGTTGATGCGCCCGGCGACAGCGACTTGATCTTCCGCGTTGCGACATTTGATCAGAATGTAAGTGCATTTATCCGGCGCTTCTAAAACGTCCTGCATGGCGGCGAGAGACATCTTGACGCGCGCGCCTGATTCGGGAGCGTAGATACCAACGACGCGATACGGCTTGTTGCCAAAGAGCGTGAGAATGCTCCCCGTCCTGAGATTCGAGTTGCGCGCTTTCGTCTGGTCAATCACAACTTCGTCAACAGCCGTCGGCGCACGCCCTTCGATCAGATTCATCTCATTCATCTTGGCAAACGCGTCCCAGTCAACGCCCTCTATCTGCTCGAAGCCGAACCCGCTCTTGCCCTGCGAGATGTAGAGAATAACAGGCACGGCAGACTCAACGCCTTCGATGGCCTGCAACCTCTCAAGATACTTCGTGCTGAGATTCGCAGACGAAGTTGTTAGCTCCATAGAGCCGGGCCGCGTGAACATAATCTCCGCGCGCACATTTGACGAGCGACGCTGAAGGTCGTTAGACATCCCGCGCGACAACCCCGTGAAAAGCATCACCAGCGCAACACCCAACGCCACGCCCGCCGCGCTCACCAAAGAGCGCACAGGTCGCTGTCGTATGTTTGCTGCAACAAGACTTTCCATTTTAGAAGTGAAGTGATGAGTGATGAGTAATGGGTGATGAGTTAAAAACCGAAATGCTTATACTCATCACTCATTACTCATCACTCATCACTTCTTTACTGCGTCGAGGTCAACTTCGGGCAGTTGCCATTTGTTCTCAAGGACGAAGATTGTCGGGTCAAACTCTTTGTTGAGTGTCACGGCGTCGGGCGCTTGATAGCTGAGGCTGATCTTATAGCGATCCTGCGGGCGCGTGATGATGATGCGCGATGGCAGAGAGATTGTGCCGCCTTCGCCAAAAGGTTTCATCTCGCCGTATTCAACATCAGTTATCAGCGCGCCCGCGCTGTCGAAAGTCTGCATCCGTGCGAGACGTATTCCGCCGACACGATCAAACCAGAAACGGCGCATGAGACGCACGCCACTCTCGCCTCCCGGCGCAAGCTCATCCAGCAAATAGTAGCTGCGGACAACGCGCGCTCCCGTCTTTGAACGCGTGCGCGCGTCCGGCTCATCCTGATAAAACTCTGTGCGCGCGTAAACGAATCCCGATTGGTCGCGGGCTTCGACGGGGCGAACGAGGAGCGCGTCCGTCAAATGCTGCGGGCGCAGGTTCGAGAGCGCGCTGACGGCGCGTTGCTCGCTCGCCTCCTTACCCTTCCCGTCCTTTTGTCGCTCGGCCTTGTTATCACCGGTCGTCAGTTTTGAATAGACGGCGCTATTGGTCCCGCGCACGAAGCGGCGATAGCTCTCGTTGCCTTTCAACACGGCGACGCGAAAGTGTGCGCCGTCGGAAGTCATCTGCGCGATGTCAACGCTGAACGGGCCTTGAATCGCCAGGCGAATCTGGCCGGGCCTCTGCAAGATGAGGTCGCCATCCGCCGTGCGATACTTTTCCGCGATGCCGGATTCCGCAAACGAAGTGTCTTGAAACTGTAGATCAACCTTGCCGCGAATCGAGCGCACGCTCGCCAGACGATTAACTTCCGCGACGAGTTGCGCCGTCGTTGCCTCCACCAAAGGCGTGAGCAGTGGCGGCACTTCGACCTTCTGCTTGACTCCAAACAGTGTCGCGCATCCGCTCATCCCCAGCAGGCTGAGCGCAAGCACAAACACTGTAAAGAAGCGTGCGAGCGAATTTCTTAACGAACTGAACGAATTCTGCATCAACGATCTTGAGCGCAAACCAGAGCGCGCCAGCAATAAAGCTTTGCCGATGATTTCAGTATGGATTAAAGAGGCCAAGCTAACAAACAGAGTTCTCGATTGTCAACGAAGATAAAAGCTGCCCGTTGTCCGTGGTCCGTGGTCAGTTGTTTTGAATTTCATTCAGATAGATGCTTCGTTTTCAGTGCTCACCTTAACAATCACATACAACTGACAACGGACTACGGACTACGGACAGTTTTTCTGTGCTCTTCTGCGAGATTTGCTAAAACTTCGTTGACTACGTCTGCGGCTGCGCCTTCAAGATGAAACTCGCGCTCCGCGACGCCGTCCCAGAATTCGTCAAGCCCGCGTGCGCCCGCGCGCTCAAACGCCAGCGCCTGCACCAGCAGGTCAACAATGTCCGCAGCCTTGACCAGCCGCGCTTCCAAACTCTCGCGCGCCTCGTAATCCTCATGCAGCGCAGAATATTTCCGGTCCACCCCTGCGCCCAATCCACGCGCGATGTCATCAAAGGCGGAACGCTCCGCACGCTTCCTCTCTTCCGTGCTGAAATACGCGCTGCCCGTGCGCGGCATGTCTCCCAGACGCGCCTCAGCCCAATCATGCAGGAGCGCAACTCTCAACAGCCTCTCGAAATCAACCTTAACGCCGCGCGCACTCACCTCATCTGCCAGCATCATCGCTGCCACAGCCACGCCGTAAGAGTGCGCCGCAACGGACTCCGCCCCCGGCATCTGCCCGCGCAAAGTCCAGCCCGTGCGGTCAAGCTTCTTCAATCGCTGAATCTCTATGAGCGTATCAATCATTTCAACTTTGTCCGTTGTCAGTGGTCCGTTGTCCGTTGTTTTGAGTGTGAGGAAACTTGAATACTGTATCTTTAGTCATCAGCATGGCAAACACAAACAACGGACAACGGACTACGGACCACTGACTAACTCACAAACATCTTTCCCGGGTTAAGAATGCCGTTCGGGTCTAGGGCGCGTTTGATGCGCTTCATCGCTTCGATGGTGTCGCCTGTCATAGCCATCTCAAGATAAGGAGCTTTGACGTAGCCGATGCCGTGCTCGCCGCTAATCGTGCCGCCCAATTCAACGGCGACGGCGAAAGTCTCGCGCACACATTTGCGCGCACGCGCGACAGCATCCGCGTCTTCGCGTTCGCACATGAAGTTGACGTGAATGTTGCCGTCGCCGACGTGTCCAAAGTTGACGACGAAAGTTTTATGGCGGCGAGCAATCTCTTCAACACGCTCAACGAGTTCAGGCACGCGCGAACGCGGGACCACAACGTCTTCATTAAACTTGAGCGTGCCGAACTTTTTTATTGCAGGCGACAGCACGCGCCGCACGTCCCACAAACGATCCTCTTGGGCGCGAGTCTCTGCGCGCAGCACATCAAAGCCGCCGCCGTCGCGCAAAGTCTGTTCGACAATGCGTGACGCGCGCTCAACCTCTTCCGCCTGCCCGTCAACAGAGACGAGCAGCAACGCGCCCGCATCTTTCGAGAGACCGAAAGCAAATTCCGTTTCGACTGCGTTGATGGCGTTGCGGTCTAAGACTTCTATGGCAACGGGCGTGATGCGCGCACGGGTCAAGCGCGGGACGCAGGCGCAAGCCTCGCGCATCGTGCGAAACGTCGCGCGCACTGTGCCCGACGCTTCAGGCAGAGAGATTAGTTTCAGCGTCGCCTCCGTGATGATGCCGAGCATCCCTTCAGAGCCGCACATCAATCCCGTCAGATCGAAGCCGACGACGTTCTTGCTCGTCCTTCCACCTGTCCTGATAATCTCTCCTGTCGGCGTCACGACTTCGAGGCCCAGCACGTAATGTTTCGTCACGCCATACTTGGCCGAGCGCATCCCTCCGGCGTTCTCGGCGATGTTGCCGCCAATGAAAGAATCTTTGTAAGAGGCAGGGTCGGGCGGATAAAAGAGACCTTGCTTTTCAACTTCCTGTTGCAACGCAAAGGTCGTCACGCCTGGCTCTACGACTGCGTAGAGGTCTTCGACGTGAATCTCTCGAATCTCGTTCATGCGATCAGTGCCGATGACGATGCCGCCCTCGATTGGCACAGCGCCGCCCGTGTAACCGACGCCGCCGCCGCGCGCCGTCACAGGAAAACGCTCTTCATTGGCGAGACGTATGATCGCTGCAATCTCCTGCGCCGTGCGCGGCAGCACGACAGCTTCCGGCGGAAACTTCTCTTTGACAGCATCCTGCGCGTAAGGCTCTACGCGTTCCGCATCAACGAGCACATACTCCGCGCCGACAATCTCGCGCAGGCGTTCAAGCACGCGCTCATCGGACGCGCTCGTTTTCGCGCGGCTCATACTCGGAATCTTTTCGACTAAGCGGCTCATCCCTTTCTCCAACGCCGCTACTTTAACGCGCGCATCGCTATCTCATCAATGCGCTGGCTCAAGTTATGTTTTCTTTGCGTCTTTGCGCCTTTGCGCGAGCCTTAATC
>JBAWGU010000672.1:0-2886 GCA_049593215.1 Pyrinomonadaceae bacterium | reverse complement strand
GGAAATCCATGTTGACCCAGCGTATGCGCATCATTTGTCCGGGCAGCTTTGCGCCGAAGCGGAGCGTGATGCCTTCGTTCGGTTGGATGCGTATGACTAAAACATTCGGCTCAAGGGGCGCGTCCGTTTGCGTGAACAGGCGATGCGGCACATCTTTGAATTGAATCGCAATCTCCGTGATGCGCTTTGCCAGACGCTTGCCTGAGCGGATGTAGAAAGGCACGTCCGCCCAACGCCAGTTATCAAGATAGAGTTTGAGCGCAGCAAATGTTTCCGTAGAAGATTCGGGATTGACGCCCGGCTCTTCACGGTAACCGACAACCTTTTCGCCCAGCACGTAGCCCGCGCCGTACTGCCCGCGCACGGCAAACTCAGAAACGCGCTCCTGCGGGATGGGCCGCACGGCCTGCATCGCTTTTATCTTTTCATCGCGCACGGCGTTCGCGCCTAAAGACGCAGGCGGCTCCATCGCAATCAGGGCGACGATTTGAAAGACGTGATTCTGAATCATGTCGCGTGTGACGCCCGCCTCTTCATAGTATGCGCCGCGCCCTTCGACACCGATGGCTTCGGCGTTTGTAATCTGCACGTGGTCTATGTACTGCCGGTTCCACAGAGGCTCGAAGATGCTGTTGGCAAAGCGAAAGACCAAGAGATTCTGAACAGTCTCTTTGCCCAGATAGTGGTCAATGCGATAGACCTGCTCTTCACGAAAGACTGAGGCGAGTTCAGCGTTGAGTGCGCGCGCGCTTTCGAGGTCGTGCCCGAAAGGTTTCTCGACGATGATGCGCGTCCACTTGCCTTCTGCGGCTTTGGACATTCCTGCCGCGCCGAGTTGCTTTGCGATAGTGCCGAAGAATTGCGGCGCGGTGGCAAGATAGTAGATGCGATTGCCGCCCGTGCCGCGCGCCTGCTCAACCTTTTCGAGCGATTCCTTTATCCTCTGATATGTCTCCGCTTCGCCAAACTCGCCCTGCACGTAGAAGAGTCCGCTTGCGAAGCTTTGCCAGACGGCTTCATCAACAGCCGTCTCTTCAAACTCGTCGAGAGCCTCGCGCATACGCGCACGAAATTCTTCGTCGCTCATCTGCTGTCGCGCCGTGCCGAGAATGGCAAACTCCGGCGGAAGCAGACGCTGCTGCGCGAGGCTGTAGAGCGCAGGCACAAGCTTGCGCTTCGTCAGATCGCCCGTCGCGCCGAAGATAACGACAGCGCACGGCGGCGCGGTCTTTTCAATACGTAAAGGGTCGCGCAGTGGATTGTTATCTATATCGGTTTGCATTTATATCCGTTGCGATTGAAAGGCATTTATGTCGGAACCGCCTGCGGTAGCGGGCGGGTGAAGAAGGCAAAAGTAAAAAGGTAAAAGGCAAAAGTCCGGGGAAGCCAACTTTTTATTAAATGTGTTTTCCACCTACCCTTTACCTTTTTACTTTTACCTTTTGCCTTTGCGAAGCGACCCGCCTGCTGCAAGCGGGCGGTTCTGACTGCACGCTCTCATGTCCTCTCTTTCTAAGAATAATAACACGGTCTTGTGATGCTGCCGATAGAAAGTCTATGATGGCAGCACGGGCGATTTAAGCGAAAGCGACGGAGGCGCTTCAAAATTGATTACTGCTGTCTGCTTCAACAGCGCGTCGAAAGAGTGGACGAAAGATTTTCCGGCGGAGGAGATCAGCGAGCGTTGTCTCGGCGCAGACAACATTGTCTGGGTGGATGTCTCTGACCCGACGAGCCATGATTTTTTAGAACTCGCGGAAGAGTTTCACTTTCATCATCTCTCGATAGAAGATTGCCAGCAGGAGCACGAGCGGCCAAAGGTTGAAGAATATCGTGGCTACTATTTCATAGTCCTCTACGAAGCAGAACTGCTTGGGGAAGATAACCGGCTTGAGCTTCGAGAACTGAACATCTTTCTTGGCGCAAACTATCTCGTCACGGTTCACAGCCGCCCGATTCGCGCAGTTCAGACTGCCGCGCGCCTGTGGCCCGAATGGTCTGACCGCGCGGAGCATGGCGCGGGCCTGCTCTCTTATCTTTTGATTGACGCGATTGTTGACGACTACCTACCTCTGCTGGACCTCTTGAGCGACCGCATGGACGAACTCGAAGATCAAATCTTCGGAGACTTTCTGCCCGCCTCTATCGAAGAGATATTTCGCATCAAGAAACAGTTGCTCTACCTGCGCCGCTCGATCACGCCGCTCCGCGATGTCTTCAACACGCTCTTGAGGCGCGAGCAGCCGATCTTTGCGCGCGAGACGCACGCCTATTTTCAAGATGTCTTTGACCACATCATTCGCGTCGCAGACACGATTGACACGCTGCGCGACCTGCTCGGCTCGACGATGGACGCTTATCTCTCGATTCAAAGCAATCGCATGAACATGGTGATGAAGCGTCTGACTTCGATTGCAACCATCCTCATGTCTGTGACGCTCATCGCGGGCATCTATGGCATGAACTTTCACATCATGCCTGAATTAACGTGGCGTTACGGCTACGTCTTTGCGCTCCTTGCGATGGTCTTTATAGGCTTCGGTCTCTATCTCTATCTGAGGAAAATCAAATGGCTGTAGAAGGCAAGTCGCGCCGCACGCGCAGAAGCAGAGTTAAGATGGGCAGCGAGGCCGCCAAGCTCAAAGCGCAACTCATGCCGCCCGAAGAGCAGCCCACGCCCGCAGCCGCCGAACAGGGACGCAACAACGGCGGCGCAATCGTCGTTGATACAAGCAGTCTGAAAGTTCCCAGAGATTTCACCGAAGAGGAAGAAGAAGGCGCAGGACTCTTTCACCTGGAGCCTGTCACACTGGTCATACTCATTCTCGCGCTCTCCTTCATCGCCTTCATCGCCTATCTGATTTCGATCACACCAGAATAAGGCAG
>JBAWGU010000671.1:0-3183 GCA_049593215.1 Pyrinomonadaceae bacterium | reverse complement strand
ATGATGAAGGGCAGAATTTTTTTCATAGTTGTCAGAATCTAAATTCCGAGAAGATGCTCATTTATAAACCGTAGCTCGGAAAGCAGGCAAGCCGCCGTCTGCGATTAAATCAAAGATGCGCGGCGAGCGTGGCGGCGAGCGAGCGAAAGATGTCGCGCCCGTCGGACGAGCCTAAGAGGTCTTCGCAGGCACGTTCGGGATGCGGCATGAGGCCGAGCACGTTGCGCTCTCTGTTGCAGATGCCCGCGATGTTGTCGCGCGAGCCGTTCGGATTGGATGCTTCCGTAGCCTCTGCGCTCTCGTTGCAGTAGCGAAAGACTATGCGGTCTTCGCCGATGAGTTCCGTATAGGTCGCGTCGTCGCAGACATAGTTTCCTTCGGCGTGCGCGATGGGGATACGCAGGACTTCGCCGCCCTTGAGTTGATTCGTGAAAGGCGTCTCGGTTGTTTCGACGCGGACGTTGATGTGCGCGCAGATGAAATGCAGGTCGCGGTTGCGTATGAGCGCGCCGGGCAGCAGCCCTGCCTCGCAGAGAATCTGAAAGCCGTTGCAGATGCCAAGCACAAACCTGCCGCGCGCGGCAAACGCTTTCACCGAATTCATCACAGGCGAAAATCTTGCGAGCGCGCCCGCGCGTAGATAGTCGCCGTAAGAAAAGCCGCCGGGAATAATCAGAGCATCGTAAGAGCTAAGGTCTGTGTCACGATGCCAGATGAAATCAACGGGCTGGCCGACGTGCTTTGAGATCACATGATACGCATCGTGATCGCAGTTTGAGCCGGGAAAAACTATGACGCCGAATTTCACTTATTCTATCTCCACGCGGTAATCTTCGATGATCGGGTTTGAGAGCACTTCGCGCGCCATGCGCGTCGCCGTCTCTTGCGCCTGCGCGTTGTTCAGAGAAGCGTCGAGCGCAATCTCGAAATATTTTCCCTGCCGCACGTCGGCAATGCCGCCGTAGCCCAAAAGCTCTACGGAATGCTGTATGGCCTTGCCCTGCGGGTCCAAAACGCCCTGCTTGAGTGTGACGTAAACTTTAGCTTTCATCAAATCGCTCCGCAAAAAAAATAAGTCCGAGAGTCTGGAGTCTGAAGTCTTGGAGTCAATAGGCTTAAGTCAAAAAGTTCTTCGTCCTTTGACTCCAGATTCCCGACTTCAAACTCCAGACTTGCATTAAAAAGATTGCGCGAGAAGTAAGTATTGACTTAATATTCGCGCCGGTTGCTTACAAAGAAAAAGCTTCGACCCGATAATTTCAGCAACAGGAGAAAATGTAATGCAGAATCCTCCGCCCGATCAACAGGGCTACGGCTACGGTAATCAGTACGGCGTGCCGCCACCGCCACCACCTTTATCTAACCAACCCGGCGGCGAAGAGAAAGCCAAGACGCAGCTCGGACTGGACGCGAATCTTGGCGCGGCGCTCGGCTATCCGATTGGCATTCTTGCCATCATCCTTTTCGTCATGGAAAAGGATAACCGCTTCGCGCGCTTCCACGCGCTGCAATCGCTCTTGTACCACGTCGCCGCCGTCGTCGTCTTCATTGTGATAATCGTCGTCGGGCTAATCCTCAGTTTCATTCTGGGGATGGTCAGTTCGGCGCTCGGTGGAATCGCAGGAGTGTTAATGTTCCTCCTCTACATGCTCCTGATACTGGCCTACATCGGCGGCCTGATCCTTGCCGCCGTCAAAGCCTATCAAGGCCAGTGGTTCAAACTGCCGCTCGTCGGTAGCATGACCGAGAAAATTATTAATAAGTGACAAAGCAGTAATGAGTAATGAGTGATGAGTAATGAGTAAAAGCAGATTGTCTTTTCACTCATCACTCATTACTCATCACTCATCACTTCTTTAATCTTCAAACACTCGCGCGAAGACCGCGTCAACATTGCGCAGGTAAGTGTCCAGCGAAAAAACGCGGTCAATCTCTTCAGGCGAAAGATGTTTTTGAATGTCCGGGTCAGAGGCCGTGAGTGTGTGAAAGTCGCCGCCTTCGTCCCAGACCTTCATCGCGCTGCGCTGCGCCCACTCGTAAGCCGTCTCGCGCGACACACCCTTTTGTGTGAGCGCAAGCAACAGTTGACCGCTAAAGATGAGGCCGCGCGTCGCGCCCAAGTTCTCCAGCATCCTTTCAGGATAGACAACCAGACCGTCAACAAGCGAACTCATCTTCTGTAGCATGTAATCGAGCGCAATGCTCGAATCGGGCAGCACGACGCGTTCCGAAGAAGAGTGCGAGATGTCGCGTTCATGCCAGAGCGCGACATTCTCAAGACCGACGATGCTGTTGGCGCGAACCACGCGCGCCATGCCGCAGATGCGTTCCGAAAGAATCGGGTTGCGCTTGTGCGGCATCGCTGATGAACCCTTCTGTCCCTTCTTGAATCTCTCCTGCGCCTCGCGCACCTCCGTGCGTTGCCAGTGCCTTATCTGCAAAGCAAACTTATCGAGCGAAGAAGCGATGACGGCGAGCGTGCAGAGATACTCGGCATAGCGGTCGCGCTGAATCACCTGCGTCGAAACGGGCGCGGCCTTCAAGCCGAGACGCGCGCAAACCCTCTCTTCAACCTGCGGGTCAAGATGCGCGAACGCGCCGACTGCGCCGCTAATCTTTCCGACAGCCACAGTCTCACGCGCGCGAACGAGCCGCTCACGATTGCGCCGCATCTCGTCGTGCCACAGGGCAAAGACCAGACCGAACGATGTCGGCTCAGCGTGAATGCCGTGCGTGCGCCCGACCTGCGGCGTTCGCTTAAACTCAAACGCGCGTCGTTTGAGCACGCTCATCAGCGCATCAACTTTTTCGAGCAGCAGTCCGCAAGCATCTCTCAGCAGGAGAGCGTTCGCCGTATCAACCACATCGGAAGACGTTAAGCCGTAATGCACAAAGCGCGCGGCATCACCTATGTTCTCCGCAAGATTCGTCGTGAACGCAATCACATCATGGTCCGTAGTCTTCTCAATCTCGTTGATACGCTCAACCGTGAACGCTGCACGCGCTTTGATCTCTTCGACAGCCTCACGCGGAATCGTCCCCATCTCCGCGTGAACTTCGCAGACGGCCAATTCCACCTCAAGCCACTTCTGAAATTTATTCCGCTCAGACCAGAGCGCGCCCATTTCGGGCAGAGTATAGCGGTTAATCATGTTTCGAGTTTCGAGTTTCGAGTTTCGAGTT
>JBAWGU010000670.1:0-5608 GCA_049593215.1 Pyrinomonadaceae bacterium | reverse complement strand
GCCCGCCTCTAAACGAATCTTAAATTAGAAGATGGAGAAGAGCGTGCAGAAGGCCAGAGAGATGCGTAGAGTTGCGAAGAGAACTCCGTCATCTTCACGCCTGCCTTCAGGCTTCCCGTTGTTCTCTGCCGTTGCCTTCGGCCTCTGGTCTGCCGGGACGTTCTTATAAACCTCTTCAAACTTGTGATAGCCGTCTTTGACGACGGTGTCCATCATGTTGCTCTTGTCAACACTCTTTGGCTCTTGCAGGATGGCTGGCACGTCAATCTTACCGTTGTTGATTTTGTCCGGGGCATTGAGTTTCTCGCCGTGCGCGAGCTTGATTGCAGAATCCACTGCGCTGTCTGCGAGCGGCTTGATTGGTTTATAGATGGTCATGGTCTGCTTGCCTTCGGCGATTCTCTGGCAGGCATCCAGAGCAGCGTCTTGGCCTGTGACGACGACTTTGCCGACGAGCGATGCGGGAAGCGCGGAGATTGCGCCGCCCGCCGTGCCGTCATTCGATGCGACGATGGCTTGAATATCGTTTCCGGTTTTCGTCAGCGAATCTTCCGTGATACGCAGAGCCTCGCTCGCCAGCCACTCTCTCGCATACTGTTCCGTGACAATCTTGATGTCTCCGCGATCAGCCGCAGGCTTTAACACATTCATCTGCCCCTTGCGCAACAGGAGCGCGTTGTTGTCTGTCTGCGAGCCGCCGATCAGGACGTAGTTGCCTTTCGGCGCATGTTTGAGAGCGTAGTCGCCCTGCATCTCTCCCATCTTCTCAACCTGATGCGAAACGTAGAGGTCAACATCCGAATTCTTAATCAGGCGATCATAACTGATGACAGGAACTTTCTGACGGTGCGCGGCTTCGACGATGGAAGCGGCAATCTCGCCGTTGTGCGGCGCGACGATTAAAACGTCAATGCCTTTCGTCAAGAGGTTGTCGCACTGCTTCGTCTGCACGGAGTCGTCGCCGTTGGCAACCTGTATGTCAATCTGCGCGCCGAGTTCCTTAGCGCGCGCCTCGACCAATTCCTTATCGCGCTGCCAACGCTCCTCCTTGAGCGTGTCCATCGAAAAGCCAATGCGGACAGGCCCACCTGACTTCGCGCCGCCACCGCCACCGCCGCCCGTGTTGTTGCCTGAGACGCAACCTGAAAGCGCGAGAAGCGCGCTGGTGATTAAACAAGCAATCAATAATGTTGAGTTTCGCATTGAGTGTCCCTCTCTCATCGGAATCGTTTTAACCAGGAATGCGCGCCTCTCGGAACTGCGTCTGAGAAACGTCGAATAACAGACCTGGCCTGCCGGGCGCGTCTTCCGCGACTGACAAAGGCAAAAGCAACTCAGGAGTCCAAAGCCTTTCGCCGAACCTGACATGGCCGGTTCGGTTTCGGTTCTTGCCCGTGTGCAGCAGCAGAAGTAGATGTTCAGAGCGTGGCCCTAAGCTTAACAGAGCCGTACCGAAAATTTCCATTGAATTTTTCGATTTCAGGTGTTATTTATTGACCTGACATTTCCCCTTTAAAATTTTAACCGGACGAGCGAAGGCTTTAGCCGTTCGCCGGTAGCAGGCCAGATTCAATGTCGGGCATAGATGGAGATTTCGGGATATGTGTGTTGGCGCACAGACGGACGCCCTTTGCGGATGATTAACTGATGACTCGATTCAAGAGTCCGACGCAGGGCGGGAGTTAGCGACTCCCTCGTGATGCCACAGTTGAGATTGCCTGATCTTTATTTGTTCGACATTGAAAATGATCCATTATCCGTTTACCCCCAAACATGTCTTACCCCCACAGCCCTTTTGAAAACCGGTGCGGCCTTCGGAGCCGCATCCATGCAATCGCTTCTAAACAGACGCGCGCTCCTCTTACTCGTCCGACAAAACGGAGAGTGCGAGCCGCGCCCGCGCTTTATCTTTATGGAGGAACCGAGGTTATGTTCAGCAAGCTTCTTTCCCAACGCACACTCTGGTGTCTCGCGTTCTTGCTGCTGTTTGCCGCGACGGCGAATGCGCAGTTTCGTGCCGGAGTGCAAGGCACTGTGACAGACTCGCAGGGCGGCATCGTGAGCGGTGCGACCGTCACGCTGACCAGCAACGAGACAAGCAAGACGGATCAAACCACGACCAGCGAAGACGGCTTTTATCGCTTCTCGCAGCTTGCGCCGGGGCAGTACACCTTGAGCGTCGAGCAATCCGGCTTCAACAAAAAGACGCTTGAGAATTTAACCGTCAACGCGGAGGCTACCGAAGGCGTCAACGTCACTCTCGATGCGGCAGGCGTCACGGCGGCTGTCACGGTCACGGATTATTTATCGCCGCAACTCGAAACCGAGACCGCTAACATCAGTAAAGGAATCACCACGAGGGAAGTACGCGACCTGCCGCAGTTCGGGCGCGACCCTTACGAGTTGCTGCGCCTGACGCCGGGCGTCTTCGGCGAGGGCGCGCGAAACGGCACGGGCAACGCCGCCAATCTGCCAAACAACAATGGTCCCGGCGGTTCCATCCGTTCGATTTTCCAGACCGAGAATCAGGTTCAAATCTCCTCCAACGGCCAGCGCGTGACCTCCAACAACTACCAGATTGACGGGACGAGCGTAAACAGCCTGACGCATGGCGGCGCGGCTGTCATCACGCCGAATCAGGAATCTGTGAAAGAGGTGCGCGTCATCTCCAATGTTTATTCGGCGGAGTATGGACGAAACTCCGGCGCGCAGGTTTTGACAGTCTCACAAAATGGCACGAATCAATTTCACGGCAGTCTCTTTCTCAAGAACAATAGCCCCGGACTTAACGCTTTTAATAAGTACGGAGGTTTGAACAACGCTCGTCCGGTGCGCGTCAACCAGCACCTTAATCAATTCGGCGGCAGCCTCGGCGGGCCAATTCCTCTTCCGCGCTTCGGCGAAGACAACGGCCCCGGCTTCAATCTTGGCAAGGACAAGGCGTTCTTCTTCTTTTCATACGAAGGACTGCGCAGCACCACTTCGGACACGACCACCGGATACACTGTGACGCCTCAGTTCGTGTCGCAAGTTCAGCAACTGCGTCCCGGCAGCATCGCCGCCAGAATTGTCAGCTCGCCCGGTTTTACGCCGCGCGTCGTCAACGTCATCCCGATAACCTGCGCGCAGGCTGGTTATAATGCCAGCACTTGCCGGCAGGTGGCAGGAGGACTTGATATTGGCTCGCTCACCGGAGCGGCAGGCCAGTATGTCAGCTTCGGCAACTTGCAGGGCAACGGCTTCGACGGTATCCCGGACATTCAGAACGCGCAGTTCGCCGTCCCCAATACCAGCCGGGGCAACCAGCTTAACGCACGCTTAGACTTCAATCTCACTTCCAAAGATTCGCTGGCGATTAGCGGTTATCGTTCACGCTTTTTCGGCGTGGGCAGCGATTCGGGGACAGGCAGCCAGCCATTGGCAGACATCACAACCAACCCGACCAATGAGTTGGTCACGATTACCTACACGCGGACGCTCTCTGCGACGATGATTAACGAAGCGCGCTTCAACGCGACGCGGTATGCCTTTAACGAATTACAATCGTCACAGAATACAAACTTCGGCATCCCGCGTATTGAGATTGAGACTCCGCCAAGCAGTGTGACCAACAAGGAGGTCAAGTTCGGCGCAAATTTCTCAGAGACCACTCCGGCCATCTTCGCCGAGAACACTTTTGAATTCCGCGACACGCTCAGAAAAGTTCTTGGCAATCACGGCCTGAGCTTCGGCGTGGAAATTCGCAAGGAGCAGGACAACAACAATCTGCTAGGGCGCGCTCGTCCTTTATTCACCTTCGCCACTATCTTCAATTTCGCCAACGACGCGCCCCTGTTTTATCAAATCAATGCAGACCCGACGACAGGCGGTCCGCCAAACTCGCAGCGCCATTTCCGCACCAGCACCTATGCAGGCTTCGCTCAGGACGATTGGAAGTTTCGGCCAAACCTGACATTGAATCTTGGCCTGCGCTACGAATACTTTGCGCCTCTCAAAGAGAGGGATGGATTGCTCACCAACTTGATTCTTGGTCCAGCCGGACAGGAATTAACGGGCGCGCGTCTCGTTAGAATGAATCCGCTTTACAAGGCAAGCAAGTTGAACTTTGCGCCGCGCGTCGGCTTCGCTTATTCGCCGAAGCAAATTCTGGGAACGGACTTCACAGATAAGCTCGTGCTGCGAGGCGGCTTTGCCATCGCATATGACCGCATCCCTGTCAACGACTTTGAGAACGTTCGCGGTAATCCGCCGTTTCAAGAACGCATCACGGTTTGCTGCGGCACTTCCGCGTCAGACTTCAGCACTCCCTTCGCAGGCGGGAAGATTCTCTACGCCCTCGGAGCAAATAATAGCCCGTTCAGTTACCCGACAAATCCGAGGCTGATTTTGAACTTCAACCCCGTGACAGGGCTGCCAACGAACACTGTGCCCGGGGAATCTGCAATAGAGATTTACGGCGCACCGCCTAAAGAAGATCAGCCTTATGTCTACTCTTACTCGCTCGGCGCGCAGTACAGTCTTCCAGCCCAGCTCACAGGCGAGTTGGGTTACGAAGGCAGCGCGAGCCGCCACCTCGTTCGCCTTGTCAACCAGAACTTGCTCTATCCCGGCGGGACTTACGCCTCCAATATCATCTTCCCGCAAGCAGATACTACTGCAAGCTACAACGCTTTGATCGCGCGGCTGTCGCGGCGTTTGTCGAACGGATTGCAGTTTGACGCTAACTACAGGTGGAGCAAGTCTATTGATATTGTTTCCAATGCGGAGGTTGGCGCGGGAACTAATCCGACTTACCCGCAGGACGTGCGGCAGGAGCGCGGGCCTTCCGACTTCGACGTAAGGCATTACTTCGTCGTCTCCACTCTCTACGAGCTACCGTTCTTCAGGCACCGGAAAGATTTTCTCGGACAGGCGCTCGGTGGATGGCAGATTTCTACAATCGCTACTTACCATACGGGCTTTCCGTGGACACCTGTGACGGGCAGTTGCCCCAGCACAGTCATTCCGACAAACTGCCCGGCGCGTCCGACCGCCTACTTTGGCGGCGCAGGCAACGACACCTCGAACGAGGCATTTATTACGGGTAGCAACTTCCCCGGTGGACCATCAAAATTCTTCACCACGTTGGGCGCAACCAATGCGACCTCGCTTCCCGGCGTCGGGCGAAATTCGTTTCGCGGCCCGCGCTACCGTGATATTGACCTGAGCCTTGTCAAACGCTTCGGACTCGGCAAACTGCTGCGCGAGGGAACCGGGCTTGAAATCAGGGCAAACTTTTTCAACGCTTTCAACCTTCTCAACTTGCAGCCATTTGGATTCGATACCAACAGCACGCACGTTGACCGGCCCAGCACTTTCGGACGCGCGACGGGCGCACTCGCCGGTCGTGTCATCGAGTTTCAAGGGCGGTTCAGCTTCTAGGGTGAGTTGAAATTACATGTAGGAAAAGATTAACCGCAAAGGACGCAAAGAAAACACGCAGAGGACGCAAAAGCTTGGCGACCTTTGCGCGCACTCTTTGCGTCCTTTGCGGTTAATCTTTTCTTGCTTGCTATTGCATCTCGCTCTGGTTATTCAAGACGAAACTCGTTAAGGAGCTTTTGCAGGT
>JBAWGU010000669.1:0-8797 GCA_049593215.1 Pyrinomonadaceae bacterium | reverse complement strand
GTCCGTAGTCAGTGGTCCGTTGTTTGTGATGCTCAAGTTGAATGCTTTAGATAAGCCGCTCAATACGCGCCACACTCAAAACAACTGACCACGGACAACGGACAGCTTTTTATCCATCATTGCTCTCTTATGCCTTTACCCATCGCACATTCTCTGGTCGGCGCGAGCATTGCTGCGCTGTGGCGTCCGAAAGTTTCGCTCAGTCGTGATTGGAAGGTGCTGGCGTTCGCAGGCTTTCTTGCCGTCACTCCCGATTTCGATTTTGTATTCCTCTGGGGACTGCGCTGGTGGGGCTTTCATCGCGGGCCGACGCATTCCATAATCTTCTCGGTCTGCGCGGTTGCTATCGCGCTCGCTATCTTTGGCGCGTCTTACCTGAGAGACATCTTGATGTACGGCTGCGCCCTGCTCTCGCACGGCCTGCTCGATTTCGCCACGACGACTTACGGCGGAGGGGTCAAGCTGTTCTGGCCTTTTATGCCGCAGCGATTCAAGCTCGGAATCTTCAGCGTCTCTGAGTTTGGAATCAGCCGTCACCCTCTCTACGATTACCTGCTCGGCATACTCACCTACTGTATGATCGAGCTGCTTATCTTCCTTCCAATCTTCCTAGCCGTCCTATGGCTCAAGCGAAACCGCGAGCAAGGATGAAATAAAAGCTGTCCATTGTCAGTTGTCAGTGGTCCGTTGTAAAAGCGAAAAACAACGGACTACGGACTACGGACTACGGACAGCTTTTTATCCTTGCTCTTCGTGCTATGATGCCTCGGCGCGAGTCGCCTGAAGATGTAAGCGCGAATCCCGAAAAAGTAGATGCTCTATCTGTCGCAAGTCTTAGGCCGTCCCATACGCGACATGGAAGGCGAGCGTGTGGCGACCATCAAGGATGTCATCGTGCGTCTGGGCGAAGAAGACCATCCGCCCGTGACGGGCTTTGTCGCGCGCTATCGCCGCAGAGATTTCTTTCTCCCGCGCTGGCGCATCGCTGAATTCAACGAGCAGGGCGCGCGGCTCAATGCCGACATTCTGGATTTGAGACCGTTCATACGCCGTGAGACCGAAGTCCTGCTTGCGCGCGATGTGCTCGATAAACAGTTGATTGATGTTGACGGCAAACGCGTCGTGCGTGTGAACGATGTGCAGTTAATCGAAGCCGCCGGAGAGTTTCGCGTGACGGGCGCAGATGTGAGCCTGCAAGGTTTGTGGCGCAGGCTCGTGCCCGCAGGCTTTATCGGCACGGGCCGCGCAGTCGAAGTGATTGACTGGGCCGACGTGGGCTACCTGGCGACGGACGCGGCGACCGTGCAGTTGAAATCTTCGAGCGACAAACTCGCGCGCCTGCATCCCGTAGAGATTGCGCGTCTCGCAGAGGCGCTCTCTTATCATCACGGCTCGGAAATAGTCGAAGCTCTGGACGACGAGATTGCCGCAGAGACTCTGGAAGAGATGCCTGCTGAAAGACAGGCGCGCATCATCGGCGACATGGATGAAGAGCGCGCGGCGGACATCCTCGAACACATGTCGCCGGATGAAGCCGCAGACGTGCTCGGCGATCTGCCGGAAGAGAAGGCGGAAGATTTACTCAATCGCATGGAGACGGAAGAGCAAGCTGATGTCGCTGAGCTTCTCCCTTATGAAGATGACACGGCGGGCGGTTTGATGACGACGGAGTTTGTCACGCTGCCGCGCGAGTTGACTGTCGGCGAAGCCCTTGCGCGCCTGCGCGAGATGGCCGAGACGCCGAACATGATCTATTACCTCTACGTCGTCAAAGAGGAAAACTCGTGGCAGTTGGAAGGCGTGATAGCCTTGCGAAGTCTGATTCTGGCAGACCCTGACGCGCCGCTCGCGGAAGTGATGCGCGAAGAATTTCAGACGGCGCACCCTGACGATTCCGCGCACGATGTCGCTGAGAAGATTGCTGAATATAATCTGCTCGCGCTTCCTGTCGTGGATGATGTTGGAGACATCGCAGGCATCGTCACGGTTGACGACGCTATGGAGATGCTGCTGCCGAAGGGTTGGCGACAACGCCTGCCAAGATTGTTTGGATGATGTTGGATTTAGATTGAGGAATTAACAGGATAGACCGAGATGAACAGGATAAAAAGCAAGAATGAAGGCGGAAGGATGAAGCAAATGCTATTTCTCATTCATTCCGCGTTCATCATTCCTCCTTCATCGTTTTTTCTTTATCCTGTTCATCTCGGTCTATCCTGTTTGAATTCTTCTTTAATCTAAAATCCAACATCTGAAATCCAAAATCGTATGAACGAGGAGCCTCCCAATTATGGTCCAACCGCGCGCAGTAATGCGGACTGCCGGGCGACGCTTGTTGCGGCGCGGCGCTCGCGGTGTGCGTCGCACGTTTGCGCGACGGCGCGGGCTTGTGGCATGGCTGGCTATTTTAGGGCCGGGCATGATTGCCGCCAACGCTGGCAATGATGCCGGTGGGATTGCGACGTTTGCGTCCGTCGGCGCGGACTACGGTTATCGTCTTCTCTGGGTTCTTATTCCAATCACAATCAGCTTAGGCATTGTGCAGGAGATGTGCGCGCGGATGGGCGCGATCACGGGCAAAGGTCTGGCAGACCTCATACGCGAGCGTTTCGGTGTGCGCTGGACTGCGCTCGTGATGCTTGCGCTCCTCATTGCAAACGGCGGCGTCACCGTCTCCGAGTTCGTAGGCATTGCTGCGGCGACGGAACTCTTCGGCGTGCCGCGCTACGTCTCTGTTCCGTTCGCAGCCGCGAGTGTGTGGTGGCTCGTCGTCAAAGGCTCGTATAAACGTGTCGAGCGTGTTTTTCTTCTGATGTCGCTGGTCTTTCTGGGCTACATCATCTCTGCGTTTATGGCGCACCCGGACTGGTCCACAGTCGCGCGCGAAGTTGTGCGTCCGAGTTTTAGTTTAGACACGGCCTACCTGTTCACGTTTGTCGCCATCGTCGGCACAACCATCTCGCCTTACATGCAGGTCTATGTGCAATCGTCTGTGGTTGAGAAAGGAGTTGATGCGGACAACTACGCGATGACGCGCGCGGATGTGTGGACGGGCACGGTCTTTGCCATCCTCGTAGTCTTCTTCATAGTCATTTCGACGGCGGCGACGCTCAATAAAGCTCATATACAGATCGAGACCGCGACAGATGCCGCGCACGCGCTTGAGCCTCTCGCGGGACGCTACGCAGAGCTGCTCTTCGCCGTCGGACTCTTCGGAGCTTCGATGCTCGCGGCTGGCGTGTTGCCGCTCGCCACTGCCTATTCGATTAGCGAAGCTCTAGGGTTCGAGAAGGGAGTTTCGAGAAGCTTTCGTGAAGCTCCAATCTTTATCGGCATCTTCACCTTCCTCGTCGTGGTTGGCGCGCTGGTCGCGGTCATTCCGGGCCTGCCTCTGATACGCGTACTCCTTGTCACGCAGGTCATCAACGGGCTACTGCTGCCGGTCATTCTCATAGCTATCCTGCGCCTCGTCAACGATAAAGATATAATGGGCAGGCAGCACGTCAACGGGCCAATCTACAACGTCGCCGCATGGCTCACAGCCATCATTGTCTCTGCGCTCTCATTACTCTTGATCTTGAAGACGCTCTTTCCGAACATTGTTTCGCGCTGAAACTATGCAGTCAGAACCGCCTGCGGTAGCGTGCGGGTGGACGAAGGGATGAGGGCAAAGGGATGAGGGACGAATAAAAGGATTAGCGTCCTTCTCGGTCTTCTTCTTTTTCATCCCTCATCCCTCATCCCTCTACCCTACTCTGACCCGCCCGCTACCGCAGGCGGTTCTGACATTAGTTACGCTCATTTGAAACCGCTATCATTTAGATGACTCTGAAGACATGCTTGAGACGCGCCTTCGTCACAATGGCCCGGACTGACCCGACAAAATAAATCCGGCCCAGAAGAACGGATGATTATGGTCCTCGCTCTTGAGCAGCTTCAACTGCACTTGCCTTAACGCTTCCGCTCTCCCGATTCCTGATTGGAGTTTCTTGTAGTAATCAATCATCAACTCGCGCGTCGCATCGTCATCAACCTTCCAGAGACTGATCATCTGGCTTTCGGCTCCGGCTAACACCAGCGCACGGCGTAAGCCATAAACTCCCTCGCCGTTTTGCACTTCGCCGATGCCGGTCTCACATGCTGAAAGCACGACCAGTTTGGTCCCTTGCAGGTCCAGTCCGGCAGCTTCAAGCGCGGTGAGGATACCGTCTTCTCCATGCCCATCGTCCAGTTCGTTAGCGCCGCTCAGAGCAAGGCCGGAACGCAACAGCGCGTTCTCTGCCAGCAGGACACCGGAACCGTTAATAGAGCCGCGCGTCAGCGTCGCGTTTGTCGTCGCAGCCGGACTTGAGCTTGCTTGCTTCTGCAAGAAGAAACCGTGCGTGGCGATGTGCAGGATGATGGGAGCCTTGACTTGCTTAACCGCCGATTCGGTCGCCTGTGCTCCTGTGAACACTTGTGCGCCCTTCAAGATACCTGATACTTCTCGCGCCTCTTCGCTGGTGCCTTCAAGCGGCACGAAACTCTCGCTGAAATTCGCCGAACGCATGATCTTGGCAGGACTGTCCGGCTCTTTACCGCTTGGCGTCGGACTACTCTTGGCTGGAAGTTCAAACAGCGCATTGGCAATCACGACCGGGCCTTGCCTGCTAGGCAGGTGGTCCCGCATACGCAGGAGGTCACGACCACTCGTCAAATAAGTGAACGTATAATTTTCAACCAGATAGTGATTCTGTTCGTCAATCAACGCAGCACACGGCACGAGGTTGAGCGCGCCGTCCGGCGAGATAAAAACCTGCTGAATGTTTCCCAGCAGCTTGCGTATGGGCCGCATCACTTCATCATCAACCGTTCTTGCCAGCAAGTTGAAATCATCTCGACGCGGATTACGCAGCGCCGCTCGCAAGTGGGCCGCATCCGCGTCAATCTTTGCCGCGTCACCCAACTCAACCCATGAAGGCTCGCCCGTGTGTTTCAAGACGTAGGCGGCATAGCGCGGGGCATCCCACTGCGGGTTCGCTGCCGAAGTCATCGTAAGGGGCCGGTACTGGACCATCTCGATGAGCGCGCCATTCGCCGGTATCGCTGCTTGCACAGCTTCAAGCGTCACGGAGCCGGAACTCGCGCCCGATGCCGTGGCCTTTTCGCTGATTACTTTCTCAAGCGATTGAATCTGTGACTGCAATTCTTCCATCTTTGTTTTGTACTGAGCGTCGTCGTCATTTGAGCCTCTCAGGACAAGATTTGACAGTTGCGCTCGCGCGCTGGCGAGCTTGATTAATACTCCCTGCCCTTCTATATCCGATTGGCGCACGAACGCGGCGACCTGCCCGCTCATCACGTCTAAGACGCGACCCTTGCGCCGCAGAATCGTGGTCAGCGCAAGTCGCGCTGCCTGCGTATCGTTGGGGGCATATTTGAGATGCAGAGACACCATCGCGCTGGTCCCGTCGGCGGTGCTCGCCATGTAGATTCGTTTCTGCTCTTCCGATCCGGTGGCGAGCATCAACAGCAGATTGCGCTCGCTGTTGTCGCTGCCGCTCGTGAGCAGACTGATCGCACGTTTAGTCTCGCCCTTTGACGCATACATCAGCGCGAGGTTCGCAAGCAATCTGGAAACACTTGGATGAGCTGGACCATACACTTGTTGAAGAATCGCTATCCCGCGCAGAAAACGCTGTTCGGCCAGCTTCAGGTCGCCATCATGCCAATCAATCATCGCCAGATTGTTGAGCGTAGTGGCAACATCCGGGTCATTCGGACCGAGTTGCTTCTCTCTAATCGCCAGCGCATGATTGAGAAGTGGCCGTGCCTTCGCGGTATCATGCAAGCGGTATAAACAGCCCAAGTTGTTGAGATAGTCTGCAAGGTCCAGATTTTCCGGGTCCGGTCTCTTTTCGACGTTGGCGATAGCCTGCTTGAGAAACGCTTCCGCCTTCACGAGGTCGCCCTGAGATTCGTAAACCTGCGCCAGATTGTTGAGCAACGCGGTCACGCGTGGATGGTCAGGAGCGTACTTCTTTTGATTGATGACGAGAGCGCGTTCAAACATCTGCGCCGCGCGCGTGTAGTCAGCCTTGGCGAGATAGACATTCCCCAGAAAGTTGAGCGACTGGGCCACCTGTATATGGTCCGGGCCAAACACCTTCTCGCGTATAGCAAGCGCCTGCTCATAGAGCGGCTGGGCGCGGCTGAAGTCGCCCAGATAATCGTAAACAACTGCCAGATCGTGCAAAGCTTTCGCATAAGATGCGCCGTTAAGCTCCGGCTCTTTTTCAAGGATTTTGATCGAACGCTTCAGGAGTTGTTCGGCCTTCGTAAATTCACCCTTGTTGATATATGTCTCACCGATGTAGTCCAGAGTCATTCCCACCCATTCATCCTCTGGACCAAAATGTTTCTCCGACAACTCAAGCGCCTGATTGAATAACACCAGCGCGGCGTCGAACTCGCCTGCTGCCTCGCGCGTGCTTCCATCAATGAGGAATTTGCCGATCTGCTGCATGATCTCTTCACTGGTCTGAGCGGGGTTTTGAGCAGGAACAGTGGCAGGCAGGAAAAGCAACAATGCCATCGTCAAGACAGAGAAGGTGCGGAAGGATATATTTCTCGCTTCAGCCGCTTTGCTAATTATGGGGTGAATTGTTGGCATCAATGAATAAAGCTGTGAAAGCGTGGGAATCATATGTCTCAATTTACACATTTGACCAAAATCGTCAAGGTTATAAACTTAGAATCCAACGTGGCAGCGCCAGAGCCGGGAACATATCCGGCGGCGCGGTCGTGTCCAATGCTTTTAGTAATAAGTGTGAAAACCTGCGGGCTGCGTTTGCTCCGTTCTTCGCGTATTATAACTTTTGCAGAGTACGTAAGTCTCTCAGAAAGAAAATCATGAGCGATCTCACAGAACGCATCACAGCCCTTTCACCTGAGCAGCGCGCTCTTTTTGATGCGAAGCTCAAGGAGCGTGGGTTGAGCGCGCCGCAGCCTCAAGTGATTCCGCGAAGAAAGCAGCAGAACCATTGTCGGCTATCTTTCGATCAGGAGCGCATCTGGTTTGTGGACCAGATGGAGCCGGGCAATCCTGCCTACAACATCTTCTCTGTCTCCAGTCTCAACGGCCATCTTGATGCTCAGTTGATGGAGCGTGCGCTCAACGAGATTGTGCGCCGCCACGAAGCTTTGCGGACAACATTTACTGAGATTGACGGCGCACCCAGACAGGCCATCTCTCCTTCTCTGTTCATTCCCCTCGAAGTGATTGATTTGCGCGCCATGCCTGTAGACGTGCGTGAGCGCGAAGTGACGAGACTGGTCAACGAGAGCACGTCGCAGCCCTTCGATCTGGCGCGAGGCCCGCTTGCGCGCTTTGGTCTCATTCGCATCGCTGACAACGAGCACATCTTGCATTACACGGCGCACCATACTGTGTTAGACCGTTGGTCAGCCGACATCATAGAAGTCGAAATGGCGGCGATTTACACGGCTTTCGCTGAAGATAAGCCTTCGCCTCTGCCGGAGCTTCCGATTCAATACGGCGACTTCGCAGAGTGGCAGAGAGAGTGGCTGCGAGGCGAAGTGATGGAAGAGCAGATTGCATACTGGCGAAAACGACTTGACGGTATTCCGCACGTTCTCGAACTTCCCACAGACCGACCGCGCCCTCCCATTCAAACTTTCAAAGGCGCGCGTCGCGCCACAACATTTCCGAAGCATACATTGGATAGTCTCAAAACTCTGAGCAGGCAGGAACACGCGACAATGTTTATGACCTGTCTGGTGGCCTTCAAAACTCTTCTCTATCGCTACACTAATCAGGAGGACATTCTCGTCGGCGTCGCTGTTGCCAATCGCAATCGCCCTGAAACGCTCGGACTTATCGGCTACTTCCTGAACATGCTGGTTTTGAGGACCAATTTTTCCGGCAATCCGACTTTCCGTGAACTCTTGCGACGCGAAAAAGCGGGCGTCACAAGCGACTTCGCGCACGGAGAGTTTCCTTTTGGAATGCTGGTTCGTGAATTCAAGCCCGGAATGGACCCGAGCCGCAATCCGCTCTTTCAGGCGGCCTACATCTATCTGGACTTTGAGACGAAGACAGACGCGCAGATGGCAGGCTTCACGCCCACGCCCATCTTCTGGGACAACGGCCATTCGCGCTTCGACATGGCGCTGGCGCTGACAGATTTAACCGATTCGCTCGAAGTCATCATCGAATACAACACAGACCTCTTCGACGCGGCGACCATCGAACGCACGCTCGAACATTTCAGGTGCATGGTCGAAGCCATCATCGCCGACCCGGACACGCGCGTAGGCTACCTGTCCCTGCTTAACGATGCTGAGCGGCGGCGCGTGCTGGCAGAGTGGAACGAGACGGACAGATTGTACCCGCATGAAAAATCCATTCATCAACTGTTTGAAGAGCAGGCTGCGCTCACGCCGGATGAGGTGGCGCTGGAGTTTGAAAATCAACAGTGGACCTACGCGGAATTAAACCGCCGCGCTAACCGCCTCGCGCACTACCTGCGAAGGATGGGCGTCCGCGCCGAGAGCGCAGTCGGCATCATGTTGGAACGCTCGCCGGAGATGATAGTGAGTCTGCTCGGTGTGCTCAAAGCTGGCGGCGCATACGTGCCGCTCGATCCTGAATACCCGCAGGAACGTCTCGCCTTCATGCTCGAAGATGCAGGAGTCCGCGTGCTGCTCTCGCAGCGCCTCCTCTTGCCGCGTCTGCCTCGCGCGGAAGCTGAAGTCATCTGTCTCGATGAAGCTTGGGCTAGGCTTAGCGCCGAGA
>JBAWGU010000668.1:0-1673 GCA_049593215.1 Pyrinomonadaceae bacterium | reverse complement strand
CTTTGCGCCTTTGCGTGAACCTTTTAACTTACCAAACTCACGTGTTCCATTTAAGTGATAACGAAGGCCGAACTGAATTTCCGATAGCAATTTTCTCAGCAATCTTTTATTGCTCACTTCCGAAGGGGGGTTCGCTATGTACTTCAAACAATTTTACCTCGGATGTTTAGCGCACGCTTCTTATCTCATTGGCTCGGAAGGCGAGGCGGCGGTCGTTGACCCGCAGCGAGACGTTGATTGTTATGTTGCGGAGGCAGAGGCGCAGAATCTCAAAATCAAGTATGTCATTGAGACGCACCTTCACGCGGATTTCGTGAGCGGCCACCGGGAGCTTGCTGCGCGCACGGGAGCGCAGATTGTTTTCGGCCAGCGCGCGGGCGCAACCTTTCCACATCTCGCCGTCAAAGATGGAGACGAGATGAGAGTTGGTAAAGTCTTGCTGCGATTTCTTGAAACGCCGGGCCACACGCCTGAGAGTATTTCCGTTCTGGTCATTGATACGGCGTTGCCATCTGAAGCTCAGAAAGTTTTGACGGGCGATACGCTCTTCATAGGCGATGTGGGCAGGCCCGATCTGGCGGGCGCGCGGGGCCACACTTCGGAACAGATGGCTGCGATGCTCTACGACAGCCTGCATGAAAAACTTTTGAAGCTCGGCGATGAGACGGAAGTCTATCCGGCGCACGGCGCAGGCTCTATGTGCGGGCGCAACATCTCTAAAGAAACTTCTTCGACCATCGGCCAGCAGCGAAAGTTCAACTACGCTCTGCGCCCGATGTCGAAAGAAGAGTTCGTGCGCATGATGACAACGGAGCTACAGCCCCCGCCAGCCTATTTCGCGCACGATGCCGAATACAATCGCAGAGGCGCACCCGCGCTCGATGAGATTGCACGCCCGCGCGCCCTCACGGCTGAAGAAGTGAACAAGCTGATCGGGCAGGGTTATGTTGTGCTCGACGTGCGCGCGGCTGCGGAGTTTGGCGCGGGCCATGTGCCCGGGGCAATCAACATCGGGTTGGGTGGGCAGTTCGCTTCATGGGCCGGAACGCTCGTGCGTATGGAAACGCCGCTCATCATCGTCGCAGAAGGGGAAGCGAAAGTTGATGAAGCGTTGATGCGGCTGGCGAGGGTCGGGCATGAGAGCGTTAAAGGTTTTCTCGCAGGAGGGATGGAGGCTTGGAAGGAATCAGGTTTAGAGTCGGCGAAGATCACGCAAATCTCCGTTGACGAATTGCGCGAGCGTCTGGAAGAAGAGCATCAGCTTCAGGTGCTTGATGTGCGGCGTCCGGCGGAATATAGAAGCGGCCACGTACCGAAAGCTTTTAGCGCGCCGCTTGCGCCGCAACTCGAAACGGAAAATCTCCCGGTTGATATGAAACACGCGGTCGCGGTCATCTGCGCCGGAGGCTATCGCTCAAGCGCGGCGGCGAGCCTGCTTGAGCGACGCGGCTTTAGTAATCTCTTCAATATCACAGGCGGCACAGGCGCATGGATCAATGCGGGCTATCAAGTTGAAGAGCAAATATAAATCTCCGCACCTATAGCTGTTTGCAAATGAATGAAGCCCGGGAGCGCAGGCGTCCCGCCTGCCATGAGCGCGTGAGCGCGAACAATGGAAGAGATAATGTCAAGATTGAATGACAGCGAAAAGAGATTGAGCGTGCTTTCTAGCA
>JBAWGU010000667.1:0-9321 GCA_049593215.1 Pyrinomonadaceae bacterium | reverse complement strand
GGTTCATACTTTGCCTGAATAAGGCTAAAGTGGATTCAAACTCACCGTATCTTAAAAGGCCGTTGTTCACAAAGACGCAGACCTGCCGTTCGCCAATCGCTTGATGCACAAGCGCTGCCGCCACGGTCGAATCAACACCGCCTGAGAGTCCGCAAATAGCGCGCCCTTCTTCTCCGATCCGTTCCCCGATTTTGCGCACCTGCTCATCAATGACGGCGCTCGGCGACCAATCTCCGCGACACTTGCAAACGCCAAACAGGAAATTCCGTAGTATTTGAGCGCCGAAGGGCGTATGCGCAACTTCCGGGTGGAATTGCAAGCCGAATATGCACTTGCTTAAGTCTTCTAAAGCATTAAGCGCACCGTCTGTAATGGCCGTCACGCGAAAGCCGGGCGGGGCTTTTTCAACGTGATCCCCGTGGCTCATCCAGACATCCATCTCTGCCGGAAGATCAGCAAAAAGAGGGCTTGTTTGCTCCAGAACCTTCAACTTCGCAAATCCATATTCGCGATTGATTGAGGAGCGCACTTCTCCGCCCAAATCGGATGCGAGAATCTGCAACCCGTAGCAAATCCCCAGTACGGGACATTTAATCCTATCAATGAGCGTCGAGGCTGGCTTTGGCGCTTCCCTGTCATTGACTGAAGCCGGGCTACCCGAAAGAATCAAACCGCGCGGCTGTCGCGCCAGTATGCCATCCAGAGAGGTGTTATAAGGCCAGATTTCGCAATAGACCCCCGATTCACGCACACGCCTTGCTATCAGTTGTGTATACTGTGACCCAAAGTCCAAAATGATTATAATTTCATGGCTTTCGTTCTTTTCCAAAGAAGCACCTCCGCCTGAAGTTGCAGGCCAGACGATTGATTACTATCGAATTAGCGTCTAAATTATACTTTTGCGGATGATAAGTCACAACAAGGGGCAAAGACCAGGGTGTTTTACTCTATGATTAAACTCTTTCTAATACTATCTCTCTTTTCCTCACAAATACCTTTTTCTCCCGTTCAAGCTGAGGCTCAGATAGCTCTGTCCCGGCCTCTTATTTTGCGCTGGCAGTTCGAGTCGGATGCGACTGTTAATTTCACACCTGCCACAGATGGTGAGCGCGTCTATTTACCTCTCACATCAGGAAAGCTTGTCTCGCTCAGATCTTCGGACGGACAGCTTATCTGGAAGGCAGAAGTCGGCGGGGAGCTTTCCGCCGCTCCCGTCGCCGATCAAAAGAGTGTGTATATTGCATCTCAAACCACTGGCCGTTCAGATATTAGCCTGAGAGCATACGGAGCTTTGCGCGCGCTGGGCCGTGAAGGTGGCGTCACCTTATGGATGCGCACACTCTCCTTCCCTATCCAGGGCACGATGACAATTAGCCAGACACATCTTTTTGGAGGCGCGAGAGATGGGCGTGTATATGCCGTGAAGAAGAGTTCGGGTGAAATTGATTGGGTTATGCAGCACACCTCCGCTTTCAATTCTCAGCCGTTACTTTCAAATTCAAGACTCTATATCGGCGCAGAGGACGGGGCGCTCTTTTCTCTGGACGAAAGAACAGGAAAGGTCTTCTGGCGTTATCAGACGCGAGGCCCGATTCGGGGCAGCGTCGCTGTGGTTGATAATGTTATTTATTTTGGCTCGGCGGATGGATATGTTTACGCCCTTGACGAAACTTCGGGTCGTTTGCGCTGGCGAGCGCGCACAGGCGCAGGAGTGCAGACTGTGGCTGCCGCAAAGGGTGGACTCCTGGTTGCTTCACTGGATAATTTCGTCTACTTACTGACTCTTAATCATGGCAAGAAAATCTGGAAACATCTGCTTGATGGAAGGCTCGCCTCTCAGCCTTTGACAACTGACGATAGCGCTCTGTTCACGCCGCTCTCAGGTGATGCGGGCGTGGTCCTTAATTTGAAGGACGGCAAGCCGCTTAATAGTATTCCGATAGGTGAAGATAACAGCACCACTGCCTCGCCTATCGCTATCGGCAACTCAGTTTTTGTCACCACACGCAAGGGCTTACTTGCTTTTTCAAGCCCCGCAGACCAGGTTGAAACCAAAACAAGAAATCCTCAATAGCGCACGGCCTTCCATACCTCTCACGGGCAAACTTTTCAGGAGTTAAAAATCGAAGGAAAGTTTTTTCACTCTTGCTCGGAATCGTGTGGGCGACGAAAAATTCCGCCAAGACGAGCAACCAGTCCCAGTAGCACATAAATAGATGTGAGCAATAAAAGGACCACCTGAGAATAGAGATAGACCAGCATACAGATTGAGACAATCAGAAGTATTGTGCGAGTGCTTCTGCTTTTTGTTCCGACGGATTTGAAGCTTGAGTAGCGAATCGTGCTGACCATCAGGATGCTCAGGCAGGCCACGAGCAGCATCATTAAGCCGCTGTAGTACTCTGCTGCTTGAGGAGCATATCGAACGAGCGGCAGAGGCGCGAAATGGACTATGGCTGCGATGAGACCTGCGGCCATCGGGATCGGAAGACCGACAAAATTCTTCTTATCAACTTTGATTGTGCCTTCAGCGAGCGGGCGTGGCCGCGTCGCCTGCACATTAAAGCGCGCAAGGCGAAACGCGCCGCACATCAGATACATAAAAGAGAGAAACCAGCCGAGCTTGTGCGCATCGCTTCCCTCTCTCAAAGCAGAGCCGTAGCCCCAGGTATAAGCCAGCACAGCAGGCGCAATCCCGAAAGTAACCACGTCAGCAATCGAGTCTAATTGAACGCCTATCTCCGTCGTCGTCTTCGTCATGCGCGCAATGCGCCCATCCAGAGCGTCAAATATCACCGCCCATCCAATGGCTTTAGCGGCATTATCGAAAAAGTTTCGAGCGAAGATAAGGTTCTGCTCGCCGCCCAGACCAACCAGTTGGAAGGCGCGCGTCGCAGCCATGATGGCATAAAATCCCATCCCTATATTGGCGGCGGTAAAAAGCGAAGGGATCAGGTAGAGACCTTTTTTTATTCCACGTCGCACAGGCGCGGGAGCATCTTGCTGCTCGACAGGCAGCCGAATGGGCCTACTGGACATTATTTGATCCTCCCGATAATTGAGACGCCGCCGCGCACGCGCGCGCCCTCGCTCACTTCCACGCGCACTTCAGGCGGCAGCACAAGGTCTGTGCGTGAGCTGAACTTGATCAGACCGAATCGCTCGCCAAGCTCCAGGCTGTCACCCGCGCGCTTCCAGCAAACAATGCGCCGCGCAAGTATGCCAGCGATCTGCTTGCAAACAATAGTCACGCCTGCTCCCCTGATTGTCACCGCATTCTGCTCGTTGACCAGGCTCGCTTCCTCGCGCGTCGCCATCATAAACTTGCCGCTCGTATAAGTCATGTCGGAGATGGTGCCTGCGACGGGCGCGCGATTGATATGCACATCGAGCGGAGAGAGAAAAATGCTGACGACGGTGGGAGACTGTTGATCTGCGGGGTCGAGTCGAGCGATGCGTGTCACGCGCCCATCTGCGGGCGAGACAATGATGTTCTCACCGGTCGGCACAACGCGCTGCGGGTCGCGGAAGAAGTAGGCCATGAAAGCGGCGATGAGCAGAAACAGGAGCGCGACAGGCCAGAGTCCCATCAGGAACAGGATTAAGGCTAAGAGAGCGGGAACGATAATGTATGGAAGCCCCTCACGCGCCATATCTTAAACACTCTGCCGGTAAACTTTTCCTTGATGAATAATTAAAACGCTCTTGCGGCTGTATATGAAGAAAAAAGGGGGCGCTGCCTTCTTGAAGTCTCGCGTCCCCGTTTTCCACTATCACGCTACTGTGGCGCTGATAAAACACTTCAGCTTTGCGCGGCTCTTCAGTGTGAAGAGTCTAAGCCTTTCTGGTGCTGAAGCATGATCGAATGCATTTGATCTTTAATGGCAAGCTTTTTCTTCTTTAAAGTAATCTCTTCTAACTGCTCTTCATCACTCGGGTAAGCGAGCGAGGACAACTCGCTGAGACGCGCTTCATAACGGCCATGCTCACGTGCCAGCTCGCGAAATTCAGAATTGGTTGTCATGAGCTGCTCCTTTAAGCTGTCCGTGCTTGTAATTTCCATTTTCTGGGAAGTCTCCTTTCAGATGTCCGGCCTGTCAGATTTTTCGGGAAAACCATGGTCAAGCCATTTGCAACCATGTCCCTCGCTTCGGTATGAAAATGTTAGCTTAAAACTCTTCCTGAGACAAGGCATTAAAACCAAGCGAAGCAACCATAATTAAAGCATCTTCCTTCGGCGTGTTGTAATAATTTCGACGCCTTCCGGTCAGTTGAAAACCGAGCCGCGCGTAGAGTTCCTGCGCAGCTTTATTTCCGGCGCGAACTTCGAGCAGAGACGAGCGTGCGCCGCGCCGCGCCCCTTCCCTGAGCACAGCGTTGAGGAGCGAGACGCCTATGCCGCAGCGACGAAAGGCAGGGCGCACGGCAATGTTATTGATATGCAATTCGTCGGCAGTGTGGCGCGAAGCGACATAGCCTAAGATTCGCCCTCCGCTAAAAGATTCTTCAAGGCTTCGAGCTACAAACATTATCGCGCTGCTGTTTTCGACAAGCTCTGCATGATAGGCGTCCCATCCCCAACGGCTTAAGCCGCAGGTCTCTTCTATCTCTACAACTTCAACCAGATCGTGTTCCGTCATCGGCGCGATGACAAACTCTAGCTCGTCAAGGCTGGCGACTGATTTTGCTCTGGACATTTTCCCTTTAACTCTGCATCCGACGGACGCACATAAATTGCAGATAACTTCTCAGGCCGAAAATCATCTCCGGCCTGAAAACTCTTGAAAGCCAGCGCGGCCACCTCAACTGCCAGATCAACTCTTGGCGGGGCCAGCATCCAAAAGCTATTTTCTAATTGAGCGGAAGACCGTGTGCTCTCAAAAACTTCTCTGTAGGCGATGCCGGAATCGCCCGCAAATTTTCTAATTGCGTCCGTGTGAATATGCGCGCCTTCACCGGCCCACAATAGATTTCGTAGATGGCCGTATTTATCCAAAAGCTTTTGAGGAGTAATGTGCGCAGGCTCGTCAAGGCTCACAACCTTATCATAGCCATTAACCTCGAATAGCTGCGCGAAGACTTCGCCCCTACCAGCCGGAAGAACTGCAACGGTGCGCGCAGACAGACCTGCCGCATAAGCGACGGCTGAGAGCGTCGGCACTCCCACACAGGGGCGCTCAAGCGTCGCGGCAAAAGATTTGATAGTAGCTAATCCGATTCTCAGCCCCGTAAAACTTCCCGGCCCGCTTGCAACGGCAAATAGCTCTACCTCCCTGAGAGTTCCCTTTCCCTCATCCAGCACCTCCTGCACATGCTGCAACAATCTATTCGAGTGAGACTCTGCCGCGTCGCCGCGCCGCCATGAAATCAACTTTTCCCCGCGCGTGAGCGCCACGCTACCGGCGCGCGTCGCCGTCTCAACGCTCAGGATTAATGTTTGCTCGACAGTCAACGCAGTTATCTACACCAAACAATGAACCCAATCACACAAACACGAACAAACCTGTAAGTGAACCCGAAAGGCTGTTGCTGATAAGAGGATTATAGGTTGCAGCCTTGAAGTAACGCAACGCACTATTTTCAAAACTATTGTGTAGAGAGTTTCTTGCCCGGAGCACTACGCTTCTGCCTGCTTTACAGTCTCGCCTCTTCTACGCAGGATAAGCGAAAAGATTAAAGACAAGACCAGCCCTAAGATAATCGTGCCGATAAGCCCTCCCACTAACTGCGCAAGGTCGCTGTTGCCAGCCCTTTGCGCATTGAGCCTCGAAGCAATCTCTGCTGCGCTGACTCCTGCCCGCGCCATGCTGTCACGCTCGTAAGCAAGTATAAACTCCAGCCAGTTGGGATTGATAAAATGATGATAAATCCACAGGAAAGCGGTCGAGATCGGAAACGAAATGAGCGCCACGAGCAGTCCCGTCTTGAGACCTTCAAGAAGTGTCAAAGAGCCTTTAAGGTTACGCTTCTCTCGAATAGCTAGAAACAGCGTGACGACAGGCAGGAGCGTGATGGCGACATCACCGTATTTGCCTGTGCGTATGTTAGTGGTGTAAAAGCCCAGCAGGTGCGCAATGATTGTATAAGCACAGATGCCAAGACCCAGAATCAGTCCAAACTTAATTTCCGTCCTCATCGCATCTCCTTCGTCACACTGTCTTCCCTTTTCCACGATTCGGAAGATATTACGAGACACACCTCGAAGAGGGTTTCAATCAACAGAGAAGATATGCGTCCTGATAGAGAATCAAGCTGAGGGCGGCGGCATTTGATGCAGAATTCAACCCGGCTTGTTTGATGATTTGAGGACTAATGCCACGGACTCAAGGATGAGGACACACACCGCGACCATCGCGCGGATGGCATTAACACGTTCCCAGGGCGACCATATCTCTCTGAGATTGGCTGGCGGAGCCGCAACGCTCCATGTCATGAGTTGATTGTTAAGGGGAGCGTTTACCGCTTGAGTAATCACGGCAATGAAGAGGATTCCGCCAATGGACGCGGCAACGAGCCAGAACTCTGCACCTCTCCACTGCGACTTTACCATCAGGAGCCACACGAGAGCCGCCAGCACGCCTGCAATGATCAAGGCAGGAACCATCCTGACGTAGTACATATGCACAATCTGCTGATACTGTACGAAACTCGATGCGGTGAGGGCGGCGCGGGCCGGCGCGCTCGCAAGATGGTCCAGATAGATGCCCGCTACCAAACCGATGCAGACGACTGCGATTACTTTAGCTATCCGCAAAACACTCATGCAAGTCTCTCCTTGATAGTTTCGGCGTCGCAGTAATGCGGCGACTAAGCGGTTGTCAATTTCCTCTTCGTAGCTAATCTTCTCCTGAGCCTTGCTTGTCAGAGTCGGCAGCCTAAAATCGTAAGTTTTGCAGCATCATCAACTCCGCCAATCGAGACGCCGTTACTGCACTATCACACTCTCGATCTTCACGGCGGTGAGTCGCCCCCCCCAAACAAAAACGGAGCTATTCGTAGCATCACCATTGGTAGCCCTGCATTCTACGTCCACGCGGCCAGACGTTATGTTCAAGACTGCGTGCAGGGTCAATGTTTGATGGGAACCATCCGCGAGAGAAATTTCATAGAAGAAATCACCGGAGAATCTGCATTGCACGGTGCGGCTGTTGTTTCCGCCGACCGAAGTTGCGCCATTGTCAAATCGGGTGTTAAAAAATAGTTGGTACAAGCCCGTGGGAAGATTCAAATGACCCAGGGATGCAGGCGAGGCACTTTGCGGAGCTACCTCGTAACCGCCACCGATAATGGTCGTATATGTGAGATTAGCCGCCGTGCTCTGCACGCTTCCATCAGGAAACTTAAAGCCGCCTGACGTGCTTTGAACTGTCCCGGCCACGGCGAGCTTCGCAGTCGGATTGAACAGGCCGATGCCGACGTTGCCAGTAGGCAATACTACATTTGAAATCTGTGTCCCGGGTCCGCGATTGACCTGTAGCCAAATAGTTTCAAAGTTCTCAGCATCATTTAAGCTGCTAAAGTTTAGGGCGTTTGGACTCGCGTAGTTTTGCCATCGTCTCTCGTCTGCATTGCCGCCTGTGAAATTCAGTGAGAAACGAGGGAAGATGCCTGGCGTACCCTCAACACGTACATCCTGACCAACGACATGCAATTTGTACGTGGGCGCGTTCGTGCCGATGCCGACATTGCCGCTAAAATAATTCCTATAGCCCGTTCCATCATAGATGCCGTAGTTGCCAGCAGGTATCTGTAACTGCCCCATCAGCAAGTGCGTGTTGTTGGTCGCTCCAAGACTCGCCACCTGTCCCGTCGCCAAAGCCGCATATGATGTCACTGTGCCATTCCCCTGCTTGGCATCTATGAAGAATCCGTACTGCTTCGGCACTGTCACACCGGAGTTGATCGTCGGCAGTGTGTAAATCAGAATGGAGTTGAAAGCGGGATTGGCTGTCTGCACCGGAGAGACTTGCAAAGCTCTGTCGAACTGTGTGCCGAGCAGGTTGTTTCCTAAGAGCAGTCCGGTGGTAGCCCCGTAGCCACCAAAAGACCCGATGTGCATGAGCGAAGCAGGGCTGGAATTGCCAATCCCGATGTTGCCGCTCGCTTCAGTCATCACGGAGTCTCCGAGAGTGCCTGAGTTGTCCGTCCATTTGGCAATCTTGTTTAGTGTGCCTGAGCCGGATGCTGATGGAACGATGTTGCCGTCTTTGTCTTTGCGACCTGAGAGGCCGGATGTTTGGACAGTGCCGTCAGAGAACTCGATGCCTTTATCTACACGCAGCGAACCTGTTGAGCGAATATCACCTGCGACATCAAGTTTGGCTTGCGGCTCAGCAGTGCCTAGCCCCAGATTGCCTTCTTCAGAGAGTCGCATCTGCTCCTGGTCTATGCCGGAGAAAAAATCACCGACGCGGAACGTCAACGCGCCGCGTGTGCGCGTGACCTGACCATCTTTGCCGTCGTGTGCGATGACTGTCGCAGCCTGTGGTTCGTCGGGTTGCAGGATGACGAGCGAACTGTTTCTTTCAACGGGACCGATGGCTTGCGTCTGCGTCGCATTTAACTCTGTCGCTCCCACCGCTTGTATTGAGACTTGCTCTGCACTAACAGATGTCTTTCCCAGCTTTTGACTCAAACGCCCGGAGAGACTCTTCACTGTCACGACGCACAGATACGTTCCCTCAGAGAGACGCTCGCCTTCGCCGCTCTTGAGATGCCAGTCAAGGACGCTGCCGCCGCGCTGCTCTGTGTCGAACACCTTGCGCCCGATCTCGTCGTAAACTTCCAGCCGCATTTGCACCATCGTGTTCGGCGCAGAGAAACGAACTCGCTCCCGCGTTGGCGTAGCGGTGACAATCTGAGTCGGCTCGGCAACTCGCGCAATGTTCGTTTCCTGTGCAGCGACACGGCCAGAGAAACAGAGCAGGAGAGAGATAGCAGCTATCGCCATGGTCTCGACGCTTCTTGCGCGAAGACCAGAGAGTTGTTTCAACATCCGTTTTCTCCTCGGATAATTTGTTTAGAGAACGACTATGATAGCTTGCATTAGAAGGGTTGGTCGGTGTCCGTGCGCCTGCACACACATAGACTTTTAAGGCAGGAGCCTCACTTGCTCAAAAAGTCGTTTAGCATAAAAACACCGTTACGGCATTATCACACATGCGGACTAATGAATGAAGAGTAGGCTGGCTTTGTCCATGAATTCAAGCGAATGGAACAGTCTGAGGTGAAAGAATAATGAGGGCCGACTGAAGCAACATGCTCTGAATATTTGCGCAAAGCGATTAGCTTCTAATTCACTTATCGCTCCACTTCCCTGAA
>JBAWGU010000666.1:0-7420 GCA_049593215.1 Pyrinomonadaceae bacterium | reverse complement strand
TCTCCCAAAGGTTTTTTAATACATCGTTGTATCGTACTGTTACGCCTTTTGCATCTCATCTATCCTCATAAATTACTGCAAGCTTTAGACTAATTCTTCCCGCACAAAATGGCATGAAGGTTGCGATTTATTCTTGAGCTTAGATTATAAGCCTCTCCCCTACGTGGACTAAACTTTTGATTTTAGGAGGAGAAAAAAACTCATGAGTAAACGCATTCTCTGCATTCTGGGAGCGGTTATCCTCTCCCTGAGTGCAGCCAGTTTCGCACTCGCGCAGGACACCACGACAACCACGCAGACTACGGTCACAAAGACTGTTCAAAATCCTGACGGGACTTACACGATCATTCAGTATCCGGTGGGCAAAGAGGTCATCGTTGATTTGACGCCGGTGACAACGCTTTCCGGCGCGAAGGGTATCGCGCATGTGATGCGCAACGGTAACGTCTCGACTATTAATCTGGACCTGTCCGGCCTGACAGGAGACGCGACGAGCTACAATCTTTACACGGTTGATTCGGCAGGCAAAGTAACCATGCTCGGCCCTATCACCGTCAACAACGGCGTAGCAACGCAGTCTTTCACCACGCCTTCAGACAAGTTCATGCTCTTTCTTTCGCCTGAGAGCGATCTGACAGCCTACGGGCCGGACACCAATGTCGTGTTCAGGAGCGCTGTGCCTCAAGGGTTCGCCATAGTGCCTTACAGCAGCAGCGGCGAGCATGACGGCGCACCCATTGGCGAGAGAGTCGCGGCCACTTCGACCGGAGGCGGAACGCCTGCTTACAGAGCGCCTTTGCTTGGCATCCCGGGTTTCCGTCGCGGAACGGACACGGAGATGAAGATCAACTTCGCGGGAGCGATGACAGGCTCGCGCGCGAATGTTTACATCGAGCCGCGCAAGGATGGACCAACGCAGATCAAGATGCGCTTCCACGAATTGAAGGATGCGCCTGCGGGCCAGGTCTATTCGCTGTGGGCAGTCTCGCCCGATAACAAGTTTGTCAAACTCGGACAGATTGTGAACACGGGACAACGCAACGAAGCGCAGATTCAGACCGAAACTTCGCTCTCCGACTTTGGCCTCTTCATCACACTTCAGGATGAAGGGAACGATCCGGGCGGACCAATCGTCGGAACGATTATTCGCTAAAGATTCAGGAGAGAGTAAACTGCAAAAAGAGGCTGCCTTCGGTTGAAAGCAGCCTCTTTTTTTTGACTACGCTTTACCTGTTACGGTTATCAACTAAAGCTCTTACTTTAACCGCAAAGGACGCGAAGGTGAGCGCAAAGATCGCAAAGTAAAGAATCTCTATTTTGGGCCAGCATAAAATCTTATTGATTCTCTCACCCATTGGCGTATAATTCTTTTCAGCCGCGAGGCGGTCCAGAAGAGGCGTTCGTTAGATGAGCCGCCTCGTTTGACCTTCAACGGCACACCTTTTTGGGTCCAGCGTTCCAACGACCCGCCTGATCTCCATCAACCAACAGGAAGCTTCGACGCATTCCCCGACGCGCCGGAATTGAAAACAACGCAGGGCTTTTGTTTCCCCAAATCCCTCTTTCAACAGGCTGTCTCTAAACGGGGCCGCCCACGAGTTAAAGAATATGTTGAAACGCAACCTCCCCCCGTGGTTGGCGCTCGCCCTCCTGCTTCTCTTCGCGCACATCGCAACGGCACAAGACGCGCTCCCCGAACTCGTGCGCCGCGTCAAGCCTTCGGTCGTCGCCATCGTCACCTACACCGCCGACAACGAACCGCTCATGAGCGGAAGCGGCTTCTTCATGCACCCCGGACAGGTCGTCACAAACCTGCACGTCATCAAGGGCGCGCATCACGCAGAAGTCAAAACGCTTGACGGCAAAGGCAAGGTCTATCCCGTGCAGGGCATCCTTGACGTTGACGAAGAAGGCGACATCGCTGTGCTCAGCATCAACGTCCCCGCAGACCGCGCACGCTCTCTGGAAGTCACAGGCACGCTGCCCGAAGACGGAGAGCGTGTCTTCGTGATTGGAAATCCCCTGCGTCTCGAAGGCTCTATCTCTGACGGCATCGTCTCTGCCGTGCGCGAAGTTCCGAACCTCGGCAAGATACTTCAAATCACCGCGCCTATCTCGCACGGCAACTCCGGCAGCCCCGTCTTCAACATGAAGGGGCAAGTCGTCGGCGTCGTCACCATCAAAGTCACGAACGGGCAGAACATCAACCTCGCGCTCGCCTCGGCACGCCTGCTCTCGCTTCATGCGGATGAAAAACTTTTGAGCTTTAGCGACCTTGCATTAAAGGGCAAAAACGGCTCGCAGGCAGACATGCTCGCGGAGGTCTGGTATCGCAACGGTCTGGAATCGCTCTGGCTCGGAAACTACGACGACGCGCTCGGCTACTTCGAGAGCACCGTCAACAAGAACCCGCGCCGCGCGGAAGCATGGCTGCAAGTAGGTTTTTGCAAACTCAAACAGGGCAAGAACGACGACGCCATCCGCGCTTATCAAAAAGCGATTCAACTCCGTCCCGATTCAGCCGAAGCGCACAACAAACTCGGCGACGCATTTTTCTACGCGGGAAGATTTACAGACGCCATCGAGTCTTACAAAAAAGCTACACGCCTCCGCCCGGAGATGGGCGAAGCCTACTACAATCTCGGCATGGCTTACCTTGAGGTGGGCAACCGCGCAGCAGCAGCAGCGCAGAGCAATACGCTCAAGATGCTCGACCGTGAGCTTTACGAAAAGCTGATGAGTGAGATTGAAAGATAAGCGTGCAGAGAGGTGCGCGCTGGCGCTGAGTTGGGCATCTGTTCTGATTAACCCGCAAGAGTCTTGCGGGTTAAATTTTTCTTCCGCTAGATATTGACACTGACAAACATTAAGAGTATATGGTCGGCGTTCGTTTGCTTTTAAGCTGGCAAGAGCCTCACTCCTCAATAAGAGTCCTGCTCCTGCTTAAACCTTACATCTGTAACACCCAGCAGAAAGGATTGACAAATGAAGATTTCAGGTTTTCTCTCACCTCGTCTTTTAGTTCTCTCACTGTTTGTCCTCTTCGTCGCATGGAATATTGCCTCGGTAATAATTCGTGCGCAGTCGCAACAACCATCAGAGACACAGCCAGACATTCAACAAGTTGATGGAAAGTTAAAGAATGTGACGAATCTGATACCAAAGCACATTCCTCTTCAAGTCAAGATCAAGAACATTGAGGTCGAAAAGAAACTGCGTGAGATCGTTGTTGAAGTTACTAACAAGTCAGATAGGCCGATGTACTTTGTGAGCCTGTGGCTTTTCCTGACAGGTGTGAATGATGAGGCAGGGGTTCAAATAGCTATGCCGCTCCACTATGGCAGAATAGAACTCTCTGATTTCCAAACAGAGTTCAGGCCAGAGGATGTGCCGCTTCAACCCGGAGAAAGCTACACGCTCCAAATACCTGTTAATAATGCGGCAGGCTGGGAGGACTTCAAATCAAGTAGAAACAGGTCGGAGCCAATGGATTTTGAGCTTCGCTTCAGCCGTATTGTTTTCGAAGACCATACAGGATACGCGGGCCTTCACGGGATGTCATACCCGGTTAAGAGGAAACAGAGTTCAAAGAATCCGAGCGGGTCAGACACGACAGTAGACGGCAGAAGCAGTCTCTTAGTGGCATTCCTCAACAGACCACCTACTTTCGGTCAAACATCTTCGCTCTCTTTCTTACCGGCTTCCTTTCAGCCGGTTAATTTTTTTCCAGAGGAAGCAGATTTGACCGGCTCGAAGAATTCCTCGCCGCAGCCTGATATATGTTGTCCCGGAACATCGTGTACTTACTCTGTGCCTAGTTTCTACGGTTGTTGCGGGGGATTGGCTCAACAAATTTCCAGTACATCCTGTTCAAATATTTTTGGAGCATGTGCAACGATTAAAGATATAAACCCGATGCCTTGTCCCGGAACTCTGGGATGCCCCCAAACTGATTTTGACGACTTCTGCCCAACGCCCACACCAACGCCAGAGTGTATGCCTGACCCGCACCACTCACACCGCTGCTTAAACTGTGAATCGCAAATCTCTCAGTGCGGGAATTGGGATTCTAATCTGTGTCAGTGTAACGATGGTTCTCCGATTCTGATAGACATTTCAGGCAACGGCTTTAGCTTAACCAATGCGATGGATGGAGTGCGCTTTGATCTCAGAGCCGGAGGTGTGCCGGAACAATTTGCCTGGACCTCGGCTAATTCAGACGATGCGTGGCTGGCCTTAGACCGCAACGGCAATGGCACGATAGACGATGGGCGGGAACTGTTCGGCAACTTCACCCCTCAGCCCACACCGCCAGCAGGCAAGTCAAAGAACGGATTTCTTGCTCTCGCTGAATATGACAAAGCAGAAAACGGCGGTAATGGTGATGGATTAATCAACAAGAAAGATGCGACCTTCTCATCACTTCGTTTATGGCAGGACATGAATCATAACGGCATCTCAGAACCAAATGAGTTGCATACACTGCCTGAGCTTAGCATCCATTCGATTGATTTGGATTACAAGGAATCGAAGCGGACAGACCAGTATGGCAATCAGTTTCGCTATCGCGCGAAGGTGAAGGATGCGAAGGGCGCTCAGGTCGGGCGTTGGGCCTGGGATGTGTTTCTCATTCACTAAAGCCTGATGCTCAGTGAATCCACTATAAGGGAAGAGACCGGCGAGATTTCAACTCTCGCCGGTCTCTCTTTTACTCTTTCATTTATCGCTCAGATCATTCGCCCGCCTGAGTCGTGAAGATGTTTCTGTCTATGCTCTTGGGATCGCCGATGACGACGAAGCGAATGTTACGCATGTACTTTTGCGCGACTCTTTGAACGTCTGCGGGCTTGACGGCTTTCAGATGCTCGATGACTTCAAAGGAGTTGCGCCAGCCGCCGCCGACCAGCTCGTAGAGCGCGAGGTCGCCTGCCTGTGCAGCGTTCGTCTCTTGTCCTAAGTAGTAGTCCGTCAAATACTGCGAGACGATTGACTTCACATCATCGTCGTCAATCTGCTCATGTTGCAGGCGAGAGATTTCGCCGAGCATCACTCTCATCGTCTGGTTGGCATCAACCGCCGTGACGTAGAGGCCGCCGATGTTCGCCGCCTGACTGCCTAAAAATGCGCTCGGCGCGTATGAGAGGTTGCGCTTGACGCGGACCTCTTCAAAGAGACGGTCGCGCAGGATGGCAGAAGCGACTCTCATCGGGTAGATGTCGTCGGAGGTGAGCGGCGGCGCGGTGAAGAGTCCCTGAATGTAGTTGGTCGGCAAGCCTCTCTGCGTCACTTCAAGGGTCGGTGCGCTGAAAGAGAGTTGCTGCACGGGCTGCGGTTTGTAATCTCCGCGCGGCAGTTTGCCGAAGGTCGAGGCGATGCGCTCTTTCAGTTGCGCCGCGTCAAGGTCTCCGACGATGACGAGGAGAAGGCGCGAAGTCTGCATCGTCTGCTGGTGATACTTGCGCAGGTCTTCGGGCGTGAAACTCGCCACGGTCTCAGCCGTCCCCTGCGGGCGATTGAAGTAAGGATGGCCCGCATAAGCGACGCGCTCCTGTAGCCTCTGTAGGTAAGTGTCAGGGTCGTCCGTATCGTCACGCAGAGAAGAGATCATGCGGCTCTGGACCAGTTGCACGTCTTCCGTCTTGAAGGTCGGGCGCAGAGCAGCGTCCGTGAAAATTTCCCACGAGCGATCAAAGTTTGCGCGCGTCGAGCCGAGCAGCAGAGCGGAGTAGTCGTAGTTGACGCTTGAGCCAATCTGCGTACCCATGCGAGCAAGCTCTGCGCGCATACGCTCGCGCGGAAAATTTGCGCTCGCCTCAGACGCCGCGCCGAGCATCAGGGATTCAATCCCTGCGTTCTCCTTTGTGATGTTGCGCGCGCCGCCGCGTATGAAGAGACCTGTGGCGACCGTCTGGCTGCCCGCGCGTTTTTTCAAGAGCACTTTCAGGCCGTTGACATCAAACTCTGTGACGAGCGCGGCGCTTGCTGCCTCTGCGCTCTTTGCTGCTGCGGCGGTCGCTTGTCCCTGCTGCGCGAAGGCAGGCAAAGAGCAGGCTGTGAGCAGTAAACAAACTGCGATGAGGATGGAATGAATATTTGAATAGAATCTATTCATCTGCGTCTTCGTGTTTCTTCTGTTCTGCATTGCGGCCTTTCACCTTCTGTATCTCGTTCGCGGGCTACTCTTCCCAACTCACTGTCCGGTTAAATCTTCAGGCTTGAGCTGCGCCTGCTGTTGCGCCTCTTCGGAGATGAGCGCGAGCGCGACGTGCGGCTTGCCCTGAATGTAGGTGGTCACGTAACGGCTGATGTCTGCGCGCGAAGTCGAGCGCAGGCGGCCCAGGTAGCCGCGAAAATAATCCAATCCCGTAGAGGCCCACCAGAAGCTCAAGGTGTGCGCGTACTCGCTCAGCTTCTCGCGCTGGTAAAGATCGTCCGCTTCCAGAAGAGCCTTCGCGCTCTCAAGCTGCTCGTCCGTGAAATAGTCTTTGTCGTTGAAGTGCGCGATCTCTTGATAGATAGCGCGCGTGGCGGCGCGAGCTTTGTCAGGCGAAGTCTGCGCGATAATCGTGATTGGACCAACATTGCGTTGCGTGTAATAGCCTATGCCGAGTCCTGTGACGAGTCCTGTGTCAACGAGGTTGCGCTGGAAGCGCGAGTTGGGCTGCGTCAGGATGAATGAGAACACATCTGCGGCGTAAGTTGATGCATCGTCCTTGCCGATGGACGGGCCGTGCCAGCCAATCTCTATGATGACATTCTGCACGGGCTGCTTGATGATCGCGCCTTCGCTCTTTGGTAGCGGCGGATGCTCGACGAGCGGGAACTCTGCGAACGGGTCTTTCTCGCGGCGCGGCCAGTCTCCGTAGAAATCCTGCGCCATCTTGAAAATCTCTTCCGGGTTCACATCGCCGGTGACGACGAGCGCGGAATTGTTCGGCACGTAGTAGCGGCCCTGAATGGTTCGCATCATCTGCGTCGTGGCGGTTGAGACTGTCTGGCGATTGCCGAGCGGCTCCTTGCGGCTGGGATATTTGTAGAAGAGCCGGTCATTCATCTCCTTGTTCAGATAATAGAACGGGTTCGACTCGTTGCGGTCAATCTCGCCGATGACGACCTCGCGCTCGCGCTCAAACTCTTTATCGTCGAAGAGAGGATAGCGCGTGGCGTCGCGCATAAAATTCATCGCGGTGCGAAGATTCGCGCTCACCGTCGTGAAGTAATAGTTGACGACCTCTTCGCGCGTCGAGCCGTTGTAAGCGATGCCGAGTTGTCCAATCTTCCTCAAGTAATCTTCCTGATTGGCAATCGCGCGGTTGGCTTTGAAAAACATGTGCTCGTAGAGATGCGAGAGGCCGTTGTATTCGGGCGGCTCTGTGTACGAGCCGTTCTTGACGGCAAGCTCAATCGTGACGAGCGGCAC
>JBAWGU010000665.1:0-2153 GCA_049593215.1 Pyrinomonadaceae bacterium | reverse complement strand
CCGCGACTCATCGCGGGCGGTACAGTTTCGATGGCCTTAAGTGCGGTCTTCTTATATTGGCTGACGCCGGGCCTGCGCGCCGAAGTGCGCGACATTATTGCGCAAGCGCTTCGGCCCTGAAGAGTCTTTCACGTGAGAATTGAGAAAACGCGATGCTGGATTCCATGCCAAGGGGCCGTGCGGCCCTCGTTGTCGCTCATCCGGGACATGAGTTGCGTGTCTACGGTTGGCTAGAGTCTGCGCAACCGCGCGTCTTTGTGCTGACCGATGGCTCAGGCCGTTCGGGTTGTTCCAGACTACGCTCTACGGCGGAAATTCTCAGCCGCACGGGCGCGAGCGCTGGCCCCATCTTCGGTCGCTTCACAGACCTTGCCCTCTATCAGGCCATCCTCCAGCACGATCACCAGTTGTTCGTCGAGCTGGCCCGCGAGTTGACCGAAGAATTTTTCAGTCAACACATCGAATACGTGTTGGGAGACGCCGCCGAAGGATATAACCCCGCGCATGAAATCTGTCGCTTGCTACTCAATGCGTCGGTCGCAATGGCCGCCCGCTTGCACGGGATTAAGATTGATAACTACGACTTTCTGTTGAAGGGAAGGCCGGACGAGTGTCCAGAGCGACTGCGCCACCGAGCGCGCTGGCTTCACTTGGACGATGAATCGCTCAGCCGCAAGCTGAAGGCGGCAGACAACTACCCGGAGTTGGCGGCGGAAGTGAAGCAGGCGATTAGCGAGAACGGCGCATCCGCATTCCGCGTCGAGTGCTTACGCCCTCCCGGTGAGGGCGACCTCGGCGGCGACGCGCGCGTGAAGAGTCCCTTTTACGAGCAGTACGGCGAGCAGCAGGTCGCCGCAGGCCACTACGCAAGCGTGATCCGTTATCGCGAGCACTTAGCCCCGCTCGCGGAAGCGCTACGTCAGTGCGTTTAAGTCGGTAAAGTCAGATAACGATGCTCCGTGATAGAAACATAATCTGCATCTCAGGGATTGAATGGGATTTCAACTGGCAAAGCTCGCAGGAAATCTGCTCGCGTTTGGCGGCAGCCGGTAATCAGGTCTTGTTCATTGAGAACATGGGTATTCGCTCGCCGAAGTTGAGGGATGCCAGCCGCGTCTGGAAGCGCCTGCGGAATTGGGCGCAACTGCTCTCGACGGGGGGCATCCGTCAGGTCGGGCAAGGACTCTACGTCTGCTCTCCGCTCGTGCTGCCTCCCTTCGGCGCGATGCGGCGTCTGAATGCGCGAATGCTTCTGCCGCGAATGGTGAGCGCAGCGCGCGGCCTGAAGATGACTGACGAGTTGATCCTGACGTATCTGCCGACAGACACGGCCCTCGATCTGGTCAACCAGCTACGCACCCCGCGCAACGTCGTCGTCTATTACCGCATGGACAATCTCGCCGCCATGACTCCTCACGCCGAAGCGTTGCGGCGCACAGAGCGCGAACTGATAAGGACGAGCGACCTAGTGCTGGCTAACAGTCCCGAACTCGCTCGCCTGCCTTTAACTATGAATCGTAACGTGCATGTCTTTCCGCCGAGCGTCAACATGGATGCGTTCAGCCCACAAAGCCGTGTGACGCGAGAGGGAAGTTCAGACAACGGACACGGCGCGACGGACGAAGACGCTGGCCCAACATCCGAGGAGCAGGAAAGTATCGGGCGCATCAAAGGTCTGGCGCATCCGATGATTGGCTACGTCGGGGCCATCACCAATCACATCAATCACGATCTGCTGGCGGTGATGGCGCGTCTGCGTCCCCTTTGGTCCTGGGTCTTTGTCGGGCCGTGTCACGTTTCGCTCAGATGTTTGAAAGACCTGCCCAACGTCCATTTCTTAGGGCCACAGCCCCATCCAAGCCTCGTCAACTTCATCCGCGAGTTTGATGTCTGTATCATCCCCTACCAGATCAACTCTTATACCGCGACCGTCTTTCCGACGAAGCTCAACGAGTATCTGGCTGTCGGAAAGCCGGTCGTTTCGACGAATCTTCCGGCGGTCTGCAAGTTCAACGAGCAACACAAGGTGCTGGCGATTTCCGACGAGCTGCCGGATAATTTCCTGCGAGCTGTTGAGTCAGCCCTGAGTGAGGCGGGCGAACCGGCGTCGGCGCGACGCCGCGCTGCTGCCGCGCATGGAGACTGGCAGACAC
>JBAWGU010000664.1:0-6426 GCA_049593215.1 Pyrinomonadaceae bacterium | reverse complement strand
GCTCTTTCGACGAGCGAGCCTGTGCCGGTGCGTTGGCGGACGGCGCGAGGCCATGTGATGCGGAAGCGGCTGCCGGTTTGCGGCTCGCTCTCGACTCTGATTTCTCCTTCGAGCAGCTCGACAATCTTGCGCGTGATGGCGAGGCCCAGACCTGAGCCGCCGTATGAGCGCGCGAGGCGATCATCTACCTGTCTGAACTCGTCGAAGATGTAGGTGAGCGCGTCGCTTGAGATGCCGATGCCTGTGTCGCTCACTTCCATGTACCAGCGCGCGTCGTCGAGCGGGGCGGCGATGACAGTCACAGTTCCTTCCGAAGTAAATTTCACCGCGTTGCCAATCAGATTCGAGAGCACTTGCGAAAGCTTATGTCTATCGGTCAACACTGGTCCAAGTTCCGGCGCGACTTCCGCGCGTAGCTCTATCTGCTTACCGTTCATCTCGCGCCGGTAATCCTCAACAATTTCCCCGACCACTGCGGCCACATCAACCTTCTCAAGATGAAGCGCGGAGCGGCCTGCTTCAAGACGCGAGTAGTCAAGCAGGTCGTTGACCATTTCAAGGAGCGAGCGGGCGTTGCGCTCCATGCGCGTCACGGCCTCTCCCTGCAAAGGCGCGAGCGGAAGCTGGTGGTCGCGCTCAAGCAGTTGGCAGAGACCGATGATGACATTGAGAGGCGTGCGCAACTCGTGGCTGATGTTTGTGACGAACGCGGATTTCAAGCGGTCGTGTTCGCGCAGGCGATCATACGCGCCGACGAGTTCTTCGTGCTGGCGCACTTCTTCAGTGATGTCGCGGAAGACTACGACCGCGCCTTCGTGCCCGCCGTCTTCGCCCGTGAGTGGAGTTGCGTTCAAAGCAATCACGCGCGCCTCGCCGTTGGTGTGAAAAATCTTCAACTGCTCGCCGGAGATGTGTTCGCGTTCGTTGAGCGCGCGCACGATTGGCGTCTGGTCATAAGCGATGACAGCCTCGTTCATGTCGCGCAGGGCCATGTCTTCGATTAAAGCTTCCACGCCGTCGCGGAAGTCGTTCCACTTGCGCCCGACGATGCGGCGGCCCGAAGGGTTCATCTTGTAGCGGCCCTGACGGTCAATGATGATGACGCCTTCGTTCATCTGATTGATGACGCTCTCAAGCTCTGCCGCGCGCGTGCGCTCGGAAGCGAAAGCATTGGTCGCAAGTTTTTCGGCGCGCACGCGCTTTGAGACTTCGGAGAGGACCAGAATCAGATCGCCCTGCACGGTCGTCGGCCAGATGGTCACGTCCCAGTAGCCCTGCTCTTCCGCCTTCTCGCTTGTCTCAAGGCTTCGCGCGACGAGGCTGAGCGGGAGGCCGTAAGTCACGAAAGGCTTGCGCGTTCGACGCACGTCTTCAACGACATCGCTCAAGACTGCCATCCCTGCGGCAGCTTCGTAGAGTCCGCGCCCTGTGAGCGTGTCGGCCTCGCGCCCGACGAAACGCGCGAACGTCGGATTGACCTTACGCACAATCAGGCTCGTATCCAGCACAGCCACGCCCAGAGGCAGGCCATCTAAAACTTCTTCGATGAACGCGCCCTGCGATTGCAACTCTTTGAATTTCGTTTCGAGTTGCGAAGCCATCACGTTGAAGCCGTTTGCGAGCGCGCCCACTTCATCATTCGTTTCGACAGTCGCGCGCTCTTTCAAACGACCCTTGCCGAGAGTCGTAGCGAGTGTTGCGAGTTGGCGCAGAGGTTTTGTAAATCTGCCCGCAGCCCAGACGCCTAAGAGGATGGAAGCCAGCAGCACTAAAACCCACGTCGCCGCAAGCACTGCGATGGAGCGGCCCGCAGAAGTGTTCTCGGCAAGAGGCACGCCGACAGCTACGGCCCAGTCGAAAGGCTCCACGCGCTTAATGGCAGTCATGCGCTCAACGCCGTCGCTCCAAGTCGTGCGCACACCGTTGCCGGAAAAGTTTATCGTCTCAGGGACAGGCGCAGGCGCAAAGAGATTCTGCACCACGCGCCCTTCTATATCATAGACCGCGATGACGGTCCCGGTTTCCGTTGGCGATTGCGGTTGAAGCCGCAGAGCAAGCTCGCGTCTCTCGATAGATGAGAGCGCGTCGGATCGTTTGACGATGGAAGGATGCGATTCAAGCCACGCGGCGAGCGCGGAAGATTCAGCCCCGGCCTGTATGCGAGAGATAGCGGACGCGCTGTCGTCCAGACTCTTGCGATAGTTGTTCAGTTGATAAAGACTGACGATGAGCAGAGGCAGAGAGAGCGCCGCCAGCATGATCAACAGCTTCGTTCTCATGCTGCGCAAGACGGGCTTGATTCTCTCCAACATTCTCATACAATCTTCGCTTCACAAAAATTCAATCTTTGCGGCGGCGTCGCGGCGGGGGCCAGATGGAAGTGCGCGTCTCTACGGGTGGCCGCATCGCGGCGGCGTAAATGACAATCATCTGTGCAATCAATTCGTCCACAAAACTGTTTGCTCGCCAGAGCGCGTCGCGCAGTTCCCAGAGGTCGCCCTCTGTGGCTTTGACGCCTTCGCGCCACAAAAAATCGTTGAATATCCGACGCAAGATCATCAATTCGCGTGCCGTTTCATCAATCAGGACGCCCTGACGGAAGCGAACTTGCGCGTGTGAACGAAGACGCATCGCAGTTTCCGCTATCTCTTCTTCATCCGCCGCCGTGTCCAGCAGGTCAGAGATTGCATCAAGAAAATCCGGCAGATGATCTACGAGTTGCTCGTATGAAAGGAGTTCGGCAAGGCGCGTGCGGCGGTCTCTGTAGATTTCCTCCACCCACTTGCGGATGATCGAATCCCTGTGCTGGCGTATCAGTTTGGTGAAGTTTTCGGTCATGGGAGAAGAGCAGCAAACAGTTTTCAGTTTTCGGTTTTCAGTTTTCAGTCTCTTAAATCGCATCTGAAATTTGAAATCTCAAGTCTCAGATTAGAAAAAGCTGAAAACTGAAAACTGACTACTGACTACTATTTTTCGGCAACAATTTATGTAAGAGCGCTTCGAGTTGGTCGAAATCAATGGGTTTGGTGACGTAATCGTTGCAACCGGCGGCGAGGGCGTCTGCATGAAAATCGGCGGTGTCGTGGGCGGAGACGGCAATAATCGGCACCTGACGCAACTCTTCGTGCTGGCGTATGCGGCGCGTGGCCGCGAGTCCATCGAGCAAAGGCAGGCTTAAATCCATCAGAATCAGCCCGGGCCGAACGCGTCTGGCGATTTCTATAGCCTCTTCGCCGTTCATGGCTTCGACCACTTCGTAGCCGCTCATCTCAAGGAGTCGCCTCATCATAAAGCGATTGTCCTCGAAATCCTCTACCACCAGCACAGTCTGATTCGCATTACTGTCGGTCACAGTAACTCCCCAATCTTCGTCTCTTGTAATTCAGAACACATTTTTCGGCAGACTCAAGAGATTATCGCCCCATCACTGCATGACTAGAATACGCTCGCCTTTTTTGGTAATATGCCGCATCGAAACGCAACACAGATAGTTATTGAATTTGGGCCTATTCCGTACACGCCCTTTTGGCGCTGGCCCTGATGATCGTGTACGAAGCAGACTCCTACGTCGGGACTCTTTGGGCAATATGAAGCCGTTAAAATCGGAGGCACAGGACAATCAAACTCTACAGGAGCTGGGCAGAGCGTCTGTGCAGATCGTTCACGACCTAAAAAATCAGCTAAATGGTCTCAAACTCTATGCCACATTCCTGCGCAAGCGCATGGAGAAAAGCGAGCGGCCAGAAGACGAGCGCGAAACCATCGCCAAGCTCATCGCCGGATTAGAGCGCGCCGCAGGTGATATGACCATACTCGTGCGCTATGGCCGCCCGCTTGAGCTAAGACGCCAGCCGCATGTTGATCTACGCAAAATTCTGAACGTCATCGCGGCAGGCGAAGAGGCCCGTGAGCGCATCAAGCTTGAAACGGAGAACGCATTAGTCGAGGGCGAGTTTGATTCCGCCGCCATCACAGAAGCTCTCAAAGCCATCACCAGCGGCGCGCTCAACATGCGCGGCGCGGGCAACAATGCGTTTGCGCTTCCACTGCAAATTCATTTGCGAAGAGACGAGAGCGCGTTTGGACCACAGGCTTTGATCAAGTGGCGCGGTGTACAGTCAACGAACGGCAGCGATCCGTTTCAATCTTTTGCAGGAAGCGACGGACTGCGCCTCTCGCTCGCTGCCAAAATCATAAAAGCGCATGGCGGAGAAGTCAGTAACGACGCTGAAAGTTTAAGCGTGCGGCTGCCATTGCAATGAATGAAAAGCTGTCCGTTGTCCGTAGTCAGTGGTCAGTTGTTTTGAGTGTGTCGTATGTTGAGCCGTTCATATTCAGTATTCATCTCAGCAATCACGAACAACGGACAACGGACGACGGACAACGGACAAAAAACAGTTCTTAATTAGGAGAGAGTCAAAAGGTGTCAAATAAAGACGTTCGTATTCTGGTGATTGATGACGAGCCGATGATGTCGGATTCGCTCAAACAGAATCTGGTCGAAGAAGATTACACGGTGGACACAGCCGCCAACGGAGCCGAAGCCATCGAGTTGTTTGACAGAGGCGGGCATCATCTGGCTATCTGCGACCTGCAACTTCCTGACATGGACGGCCTCGAAGTCCTGCGCCACATCAAGGAGACGCGGCCCGCGACGGAAGTTATCGTCGTCACAGGCTACGGCACAGTCGCGCGTGCTGTCGAAGCGACGAAGGCTGGAGCATTCTATTTTGTCGAGAAACCTTTCGACTTCGAGCAGATGCAGCCTTTGGTCGAAAAAGCTCTTGAGCGCAGAGAGTTGATGGCAGAGACCGCGAGTATGCGCCGCCAGCTCTCAACGCGCAGCGAATACTTCAACATCATCGGCGCATCGAAAGCGATGCAGCAGATTTACGAAACCATAGAATCCGTCGCCAAATCTGACGCCAACGTCCTCATCGTCGGCGAGTCCGGCACAGGCAAAGAACTGATTGCCAACGCTATTCACTACAACTCTCTGCGCGCCAAGAAACCTTTCATCAAAGTAAATTGCGCCGCGCTGCCCAAAGAGTTAATCGAATCCGAACTCTTCGGCCACACGAAGGGCGCGTTCACAGGCGCGCACGCAGACAAAGAAGGCTTGGTCCAACACGCTGCCGGTGGCTCGTTGATGTTAGACGAAATCGCGGAGATGCCCGTCGAGCTTCAACCCAAACTCCTGCGCGTGCTGCAAGAGCGCAGCTATCGCAAGATCGGCTCGGAGAAAACTTTCGCGGTAGATTTCCGTCTCATCTCTTCGACGAATCGCCCGCCCGCAGACGCCATCCGCGACGGCCTGTTGCGCGACGACCTCTTCTATCGCATCTCGACTATCACGATTCACGTCCCGCCCCTGCGCGAGCGAACGGATGACACAGTGCTGCTGACAGATCACTTCCTCAAGATGTACGCGCAGAAGTATGACCGTCAAATCACAGGCGTCTCGCAGAACGCTTATCAACGCCTGCTTTCGCACATGTGGCCCGGCAACGTGCGCGAGTTGCAGAACGTGATCGAGCGCGCCGTGCTGCTCGCCAAATCCAGCAAGATCGAACCCGTTGACCTGCCCTTCGAGAACGGCTCACTGCCCGAAGGAACTACAGGCGGCGCGACCTGGGACGTGCCGCCCAACATGACGCTCGAAGACATCGAGAAACTCGTCATCGAAAAGACGCTCCAACGCACAGGCGGCAACAAGCAGGCCGCCGCCAATCTCCTGGGCATCTATCGCCCGCGCCTCTACAGCAAGATCAGAAAATACAACATAGACGTAGGCACGCTCGTCGCTTCATAAGAAAGGCAAAAGGTAAAAGTAAAAAGGCAAAAGTCAGGGGAAGCCAACTTTTAATTACAGCACTCCGGGTTGAGCTTTGTAATCAAAGTGGTTTCCCCACACTTTTTCCTTTTGCCTTTTTCCTTTTGCCTTCTTTAGTCTATCTGGTACGTGGCAATGCTTGTCGGCGTCTCGAAGCAGCGCACTTTGTAAACCTGCACGCGCTCATCTCCGACGCGCGCGGAGACGCGCTCAAGGATGTAGCGCGCAAGGTTTTCTGCGGAAGGATTTAGTTCTTCATCGAATGGCGGAAGCTCGTTGATGTTGCGATGGTCCAGATACTGAACAATCTCGTCAGCCGCCATCTTCAATTCTCCGAAATCAACCAGCAGCCCGATGTTATCAAGCTCGCGCCCCCGCGCGTAGATTTCAATCTTATAGTTGTGCCCGTGCAGGTTTTCGCACTTCCCTTTGTAGCCGCGCAGTTGATGCGCGCTCGAAAAGTTGCGTTCAATCATCACTTCAAACATAGTCCCAAGTCTAAAGTCCCAAGTCCCAAGTCGCAAGTTCAGAGACACGGGTTCTCGTCAGACTTTTCGCCTATGAAAGAAGAAGATTCACGCAAAGGCGCAAAG
>JBAWGU010000663.1:0-6063 GCA_049593215.1 Pyrinomonadaceae bacterium | reverse complement strand
CGTATAGACGTTGGGCGTGATGCGTATGCCTTGAAACTCTTCGTGGATGATGGGCGTGGTGAAGATTTTGTGTTGGGCCATGAGGTAGCTGCCGACTGCCGAGGGGTTTGTGCCTTCGATCTGCACGTTGGCGATGGCGCAGGATTGTTTTTCGTCGAAGGAAGTGTTGAAACGAATCTTCGGAACATCCTTCAGGCGATTCATCCAGTAGCGCGAGAGGTAGCGCAGGCGAGCCTCTTTGCGTTTCGCGCCGATGCCGTTGTGAAAGAGCATGGCCTCGCCGATGGCAAGCTTGGGCGCGGCTGAGTGTGTGCCTATCTCTTCAAACTTGCGTATGTCTCCGGCCTGCTTGGATTCGGCGGCGAAGAGCGGCCAGAGCTTTTCAATCTTCTCACGCTTCACATATAGCAGGCCCGTACCCTTCGGCGCGTAGAGCCACTTGTGCAGGCTGGTCCCGAAATAATCGCAGCCCAAATCTTCGCGCTTGAAATCGAATTGCGCGAAAGAGTGTGCGCCGTCAACGATGGTCTCAATGCCACGAGAGCGCGCCATGTCGCAGACGGCTTTGACGGGCGTAATCTGTCCGGTGATGTTGACCATGTGCGCGATGAGGATGAGGCGAGTCTTGTTGGTAATGCCTTTTTCAAAAGCTGCTGTGATCTCGTCAAGGTTCTTCGGCGGAATCGGAATCTTGACGAGTTTGAGAACCAAGCCTTCGCGCCGTTCTCTCTGTTTGAGCGTGGTGAGCATACGCGGGTAGTCCTGCGTGGTCGTCAGAATTTCGTCGCCCTGTTTGAAGTCCATGCCCATGAGCAACACTTCGAGCGATTCGGATGCGTTGCGTGTGATGGCAATCTCTTCGCGGTCGCAGCCGAACATCTCGGCAAGGCCCGTGCGAATCGTCTCAGACTGCGGCTCAAGGATTTGCCACATCGTGTAAGCGGTCGCGTCTTCCTGTTGCCAGATGTAGCGCACAAGCGCTTCCGTGACGATGCGCGGGCTGGGGCTGACGCCGCCGTTGTTGAGATTGACGATGCCGCGTGTGACGGTGAAGGCGTTCTGAATCTCGAACCAGAAATCTTCATCCATTGCGGCCTGTTCGGGCGTGAGATGCGCAACACGCTTGGTCGCGGCGTGAACATCTCGGAGCAGCGCGGCGACGGTTGATGAAGACAATGCTGCAAGGCCGATGCCTTTGCCGATGTTTGAGATAAAGGCGCGGCGGTCGTGTGTGCGATTCGGGTTCATAATATTTTCTCGTTAAGGTTGAGTTGGAGCAACGAAGATAAGTTCACGCAAAGGCGCAAAGGCGCGAAGGAAAGCACGCTGGGAAAGATAAGCTCTCAACTTCTTCGCGTTCTTCTTTGCGTCTTTGCGCCTTTGCGCGAACCTTTCTTATAGCACATGAAAATCACTCAAGGTCTTTGCGCCTCGCGTTCGTAAACAATCTCGCCGTTGATGACGGTCATCAGGCATTCAGTCTTGAGAATGTCTGCTTCCGAAATCTTCATGATGTCTGCGGAGAGCACGGTCAGGTCCGCGAGCTTGCCTGTTTCGATTGAGCCTTTGAGCTTCTCTTCAAATGCGGCGTAGGCGGGCCAGATGGTGAACATCTTGAGAGCCTGCTCGCGCGAGACGGCTTGCTCGGGATGCCAGCCTTCGCCTGTGAATCCTTTCTGGTCCTTGCGCGCCACCGCCGCGTAAAACTCTATCATCGGCTCGCCGCGCTCGACGGGCGCGTCTGTGCCGCCGGGAATAATCGAGCCTGACTTGATAAAACTCTGCCATGCGTATGCACCTTCTAGGCGTTTGAGGCCGAGGCGTGCGGGCGCAAAGTGCAGGTCGCCGATAGCGTGCGAAGCTTGCATGGAAGGAATCACGCCGAGCTTGGCGAAGCGCGGGATGTCCGCAGGGTTGACTATCTGCGCGTGCTCGACTCTCCAGCGAGGCTCACGAATCTTTCTCTGCTCAGGCGGCACTGCGGCAAACGCTTGCTCATAAAGATTGAGTATGACGCGATTGGCTCGGTCTCCGATGGCGTGTGTCTCCACCTGTATCCCACGACGCAGAGCCTCTTCGAGCATTGGCAGCAACTCTTCTTCCTTCTCTCTCAGAAAGCCAGAGGTGTCGGGCTTGTCCGAGTAAGGCTCAAGCAGGGCCGCGCCGCGCGAGCCGAGCGCGCCGTCAATGACAATCTTGATTGTGCGCAGCGTAAAACGATTGTCGAAAGCTCCGACAGCCGCGCCTTCGCGCAAGAGTCTCTGCGAATTCTCCGTTGGACCATAAACGGCTTTGTAGATGCGCAGCTTGACCTTGCCCTGTTCGTAAAGCTTTCGGTAGAGAGCAACGTCGTCGTAGCTCCCGCCAGCATCCTGCACCTGACACCAGCCGAGTTCGACGCTGCGCTTCGCGCCCAAGAGCACTGCCTGTTCAGTCTCTGCCGCAGTCGTCGCCGGAATGTGTTTTGTAACGAGGGTCTGCGCGGCGTCGAGCAACATGCCGTTCGGCTCGCCCGATTTGTCTTTCGAGATTTCGCCGCCGAAAGGGTTGGGAGTGTTTCGGTCAATCAGAGCGATCTTGAGAGCCGCGCTGTTGGCAACTGCGCCGTGACCGTCCGCGCGGCGTAGAAAGACTGGATTCGCGGGCGCAATCCGGTCAAGCTCCTGACGTGTGGGGAAGACCGGCGGCTTCCAGAAAGTTTCTATCCAGCCGCGCCCCGTTATCCACTCGCCCGCCTTCGCCTTCTCGACGCGCGCTTTGACCTTCGATAAAAAATCTTCAAGGCTCGTTGTGCCTTCGAGGTTGAGCGTCATCTCGCGCAGGCCCACTCCGATGAGATGATTGTGCGCGTCCGTCAGGCCGGGCACGACCGTGCGGCCTCTGAGATCAACGACGCGCGTCTCTCTGCCTACATACTTCTTCACATCTGCATTCGAGCCGACGAAGATGATGCGGCCATCTTTGACTGCGATGGCCTCTGCGCGCGGCTGCCGCTCGTTGACTGTGTAAATGTTGCCATTCTTAAACAGAACGTCTGCCGTTTCCAGATGAGCGTTGCCGGGCAAAAGGGCGAGCGCGGCGATAATCAATAACATCCCAACGATCTTCATTGTTTTCCTTTCAACGAAGCGGAATCTGACAAGTTAATCAAAGAGGAATTAAACAGGGATGGATAGGATAGACCGAGATGAAAAAGATTTGCAATGAGCAAGTAGCGGGTTAAATTGAAGATGAGTGGGAGAAAAGTTGAGGTTCACCGCAGAGACGCAGAGATGGCGCAGAGTTTACGCAGAGAGAAGAATTCAATCCTCTGCGTAAGCTCTGCGTGTCCTCTGCGCCTCTGCGGTGAATTGCTTGTTATCTTTAGCCAAAAGCAATCTTAGCCCATCGGTAACAAGATTGGCCCAATAATTTTGGTTGATATGAATGCCGAATGGGTTTACTCTTCGTGTTGCGCGAGTGAAACGCGCGCCGATGTGTGCAACAGCAGCCCAAAGGAGACGGGCGAGGAATGTTATGGCGAGCAGTAGTGCTCAAACGTTGATGGACCAGAGGGTGCAAAAGGTGCTCGCGTTCTTTGAAGAGAGCTACATGAGGAGTGTGACGCTCGCGGAGATGGCAAAGTCCGTGCATCTCTCAGTCTGGCACTTGAGCCATCTCTTCAAGGAGGAGACAGGCTCGTCGCCTGCGCGCTACCTGAAGATGTATAGAATGCAGGAGGCCCGGAGACTTTTGGAGACGACCTTCCTGAGCGTCAAAGAGATTGTCAGCAAAGTCGGGATCGGAGACCAGAGCCACTTCGCCAAAGATTTCAAAAAAGCTTACGGCCTGACGCCAACGCAGTACAGAGCTTCGGTCACGAACAGCAAATGTTTTGGACCATTACAGGCCGGAGCAACTGAGCGCGAAAGCAGGCAATTAACTCTTAACCTGAGCTGAGAGAATGGTCCAAAATATGTATGACTTTTCGGAAACTTCTGTTATGGTATGCGCCGCACTTCAGAACTTCAGATGGCCTTGCAAGTCCCAGAAACCGCTCAGGCCCATCTCTCCACAATTTCCGGCGTACCCTTACGCCCAACTTTTAACCAACCCTCGCGTCCTTGATTTCAGCAGGACGCGCTTTCCTAAAAGGAGATCAAATGAACAGGACCAGATTTACCATCAACCTTATCGCAGCGTTCGTGCTTCTCATCGCAGGCAGTTCGCTGGCCCATGCGCAAGCGACACGAACGTGGGTCAGTGGCGTCGGCGACGACGTAAACCCATGCAGCCGCACGGCCCCCTGCAAAACTTTCGCAGGCGCTATCTCGAAGACCGCAGAAGGTGGAGAGATTGACTGTCTCGATCCGGGTGGCTTCGGCACAGTTACCATTACGAAAGCCATCACCATTGACGGCACTACCGGCTCAGGCTTCGGCGGCATCACTGCTTCTGGCGTCAATGGCGTCAACGTCAACATCACAGGCGGCACGCACATTGCAGACGCCGTTGTCACGTTGCGTCATCTCTCCATTCAGGGCATTAGCCAGTCTCCCAGCCTTGCTGGCGTTTCCGGCATCAGCGTCACGAACGTCAATCGCCTCAATGTGGACCAGTGCTATATCGCGAACATGAGTACCACAGGCATCAGATTCAGTCTCGGAGCTAATACCGCTCAGGCGTCCATCAAAGATACTATCATTGAGAACACCGCGACAGGCATCTCTTCGACGAGCACGGGCGGCATCGCTATCGTGCAGGTTGAGCACTGCCGCTTCTCCTCTATGGCTGATGGAGTCAATGCTATCGCAAACAGCTTCGTCACCGTCCGCGATTCGTACTTCGGCGGCTTGTCGGGCGCAAACGGCGGAGCGAAAGCCGGTACAGGCACGACCGTCAATGTCCTCAACAGCACGTTTGCCAACAACAACATCGGCGTCAACGTCGTCGGCACGCTGCGACTATCCAACAACGAATTCCTCAACAACACGACAGCCATCTCAGGCGGAACAGCAGAGTCAGCCAATAACAACAAGTTCCGTGGCAATACTGCTGACGGCAACACGACCAATGTCTTTGTAGTCAAATAAACCCTCCAACCGTCTCTCTTGCCTGACCCCCTCACAACTGCTCCCCTGCATCTTCTTGAACCGAAGAAGATGCAGGGGAGTCCCTCTCTTCTTTGAACGCTTACTAGAAAGTCCGCCGCAGTTCGTTTTATAATCCCTCGCACACAAAAAACTTCGGAAACGAATTTTTATCAATTCTGCTCCTCAAAATTTTCAACGGAGAGATTGAAACAAGGATGAAGACGGAGACGCTTAATCTGGAAACTGCGAACGGCGCGACCACAGCCTTTGTCGCACTGCCTGAAGAGGGCGCGCGAGCCGCCGTCATACTGATACAGGAATGGTGGGGCATCAACGATCACATACGCGACCTCTGCGGACGCTACGCCGCAGAAGGCTTCATCTGCGTTGCGCCTGACCTCTATCGCGGCAAGATTACAAAGGACGCTCAGGAAGCTTCAAAGCTGATGCACGAACTCGCCATCGAAGACGGCATGGACACGATCAGGAATGCCATCGAAGAGACGAAGAGAAAGTATCAGGTAGAGGCTGTCTGCCTCACAGGCTACTGCATGGGCGGCACGTTCGCCCTGCGCGCAGCCTGCTTGATAGAGACGCTCGGCGCGGCTGCTCCTTTCTACGGAGACATCCCCGAAGACGATGTGCTCGCGCGCCTCAAAGTTCCAACGCTCTTCATCGCTGGCGCGCGCGACAACTGGATCAACCCTGAGAAGGTCGAAGGACTCAAAGAGGCCGCGCGCAAATACGATCTCCCTGTCGAAGCCGTCAGCTACGATGCGGACCACGCTTTCTTCAACGACACGCGCCCCGAAGTCTATGACCCTGAAGCCGCCGCAGACGCATGGCAGCGCGTGCTCAAACTCTTCCGCGAGAGATTAAAAGTTTAAAAACCTGTAGGGGCAGGGCTTGTCCCTGCCCGCTCAACTCACGAAAGATTCAAACAGGGATGGACAGGATAGACAGGATAAAGGATTTGGGATTTGAGATTTCA
>JBAWGU010000662.1:0-3001 GCA_049593215.1 Pyrinomonadaceae bacterium | reverse complement strand
ACGTAGAGACGTTCGCGAAGGAGCGCCGCCGTGTGCGCGTAAAGCAACGCGCAGAGCGCGCAGACGACCCACGCGCGCCCGTTATTCTCGATCAGGCCGGAGCGCACCAGAAACCAGAAGTTGTCAGGGACGAGCATCGAGCCGACGAGCGTCAGCGCGCGCCCTGTGAGACGCTGCCGCGTGCGCAGGATTGTGTACCAGCCCGCAGCCGTGACAGCGATTGTGCCGAGCGCAAGCAGCGCAGCCTGCACGGCAGGCTCCTGTAATTTCAGATAGAGCACATCGCGCAGCCAGATCACCACGCCCACCACAAACATCGCCGCGCCCGTATAAAGCAGCAGCCGCAGAGTGTGCGCTTCTGTCAACACTTCCAGAAAGGGGCGTGGCTGCTTCGGAATGGAAGCGTAAGGCGCGCGAAGATTTACTCTTTCATGAGTTTGAAAAGGATGCGTTTGCGGCGGCGCAGCATTGAGTGCTGCGGCATCTGTCGCATGTGTGTGTGCCGGTTGCTCTGAATGAGTGGTCCCGAAAAGTTGCCGCGCGTCTTCTTGAAAAGGATGCTCACCAGCATTCTCTTCATCTTTAACATTGGCGGACGCAAATGTTAAAGATGAAGTCTTGTTGCCGTTTCCCTCAATCTCCGCGCGCAGGCTTTCACGTCGCTGCTGATACTCTTCTCGCAACGCCGAAGCCTGCTCAGCGTTTAGAAGAGACGCCGCTTCCCATTTCTCAATTTCCGATAAGAGATAGAGCACGCTGCGCAACTCTTCTGATATCGCATTGCTTCGCGCCGCGCCGCACTTCCCGCAAAAGGGAGCGTCGGGAGCAAGCGCACTACGGCAAATGCGACACTGCGAGTTTTCAGCGTTAGAAGACGAGGATTGCATAAAAGAAATCTTTGTAGGGGCAGGGCTGGTCCCTGCCCGCATTGCGCGCGAGCGCAATAACAAAGAATCGCGGCCATTCAAGGTTGAAGGCAACTCAGTGTTGATGATCGTCCATGCGGACGATGCGGGCAGGGACCAGCCCTGCCCCTACATTTTCTTCCGCGCCGCAGTCAGGCGACGATATGCTTCCGAGCGGCTTAATCCGAGTTCTCGCGCGGCCCTCTTCAAAGCTGCGCGCTGGTCCAGTCCTTCACTTTCGAGCGCAGCCACGCGCTCCGCGATGTTCGTCACGGAATTTTCCGGCCTCTCTTCAGTCTCAATCACTGCGCGATCAATTAGTAGGACCATCTCGCCGCGTGCGGCTTCTTCTTCCGAGAAGCGACGGGCCAATTCGCTGAGACGCCCGCGCACGATCTCTTCATGGAGCTTGGTCAATTCGCGCGCTACCACTGCCGCGCGCTCGCCCAGGATTTCGCGCGCGTCCGCAAGAGTCAACGCGATGCGATGCGGCGCTTCATAGAAGATGAGCGTTGACGGAATCGAGCGCGCTTCTTGCAGACGTGCGCGTCGCGCGGTCGAACGCGCAGGCAGAAAGCCGCCGAAGAAGAATTCATCCGTCGGCAGTCCCGATGCAATGAGCGCGGCAACGAAAGCCGCTGGGCCGGGAACGGGCACTACGCGCGCACCGCCTTCCGCGCACATACGCACGAGGCGAAAGCCCGGGTCGTTGATACCGGGCGTGCCTGCGTCCGAGACAAGAGCGATGCTTTGGCCCTCTTCCAGCAGCGCGTAAAGCTGGCGTGCGCGCTCGCGTTCGTTGTGCTCGTGATAGCTGATGGTCTTCGTTTTGATGCTGTAATGATTTAGCAGCACGCGCGTGTGCCGCGTATCTTCGCAGGCAATCAGGTCAACTTCTCTGAGCACGCGCAGAGCGCGCCCTGAGATGTCTTCGAGATTGCCGATGGGCGTTGCGACCATGTAGAGCGTGCCACTCATGCCGAAGTATTGTCGCATCCGCGCGACTAAAAAGTGAAAGCCCCGACCCACTTGCCCAAAGTGAATCGGGGCTGCCCGCCAGTAAGTTTTTAGATTCCGAGTGCCGCTACCTTTAGCGCTTAGTAAGGCAAGCGTCTCCACCACGGCACGTTGTTGTTTGTGCGCGGATAGTTGTTGCGATTACGGCCAGACGGATAGTTGCCGTTGTTGTTGTAGCCGTTGTTGCCGTAAACGCTGGCGATGAAGTTTAGCTCCTGGCTGATCTGCGACCAGTCGGAAGCGATTCGCTGATCGTAGCCCGCAAGACGCGTCACGCGCTGAAGGCGTTGGCCCAATTCCAGAACTCTCTGCGCTTCGCTCTGGCTGCGATAAAGATCGCGCCCGTCGCCAAAGCGGTTCTTCAAATCGTTCGCCGCGCGACGAAACTCTCTGGCCTCTTCGTTGATGTTATCTTCGCGGCGCGTGCCGTCCACGCGGCTCCGGTCAAGCGCGCGGTCAAGATCATTCTGGAAACGCCCGCTCAAATCGCTCAGGCGGCGAATGCTGTCGCGCAGCGCGCGGTTGTCATAGTTGCCACCGTTGTTGCGGCGATAGTCGCGGTCACGTCCATAAGGATCGTAAGTGCCTTGCGCGGCGGCCAGCACAGGCAGGCAGAGAGCTAAAAGCGCGGCTGCCAGAATGGTCGGAACAAGTGTGCGTCGGTTGGTCATAACTCTTCTCTCCTCAAAAGATTCTGTCGGGAAGTTTTCCTTTGCCGCGAAGAAACTTTTCCGAGCGCGCGGCGCAGGGCTTCTCTTTCAAACGCCGCACCGGGAAGTCTGAATGCGGCATCGAACACCGAACACACTTGGCAATCATTGTGCCGTTAAAAGGGAGTAGGCTGAGAGGCGGAAAAACGGGCATGAATAAAGATTTTATAGCCTTGTTCGTTCTCCATCCGTGTTTGATTTACAAAGGCGGGAGTGTCTGCGCGCCTTCCAAAACGTGCAGGCTGTATCGCATATCGTGAGCGAAGAAAATTTGCGAGCTTTGCGCCGCCAGCGAGAAATTATAGCGGTTTGCGATTGAGTGCGACTGTTGACCAGAGCGTTCATGTCAGTACCGCCTGCGGTAGCGGG